>NZ_CP046242.1:0-207500 GCF_023205095.1 Bizionia sp. M204
GTTGCATCAGCAGCATTGTCAATTGCCTTTCCAGTTTCATCAACTGCATTGTCAATTGCATCACCAGTGTCTTCTGCTGCTTGGTCAATAGCTTTACCAGCTTCTTCCATAGCACCTTCAGTTTCGTCAGCAGCATCTTCCATAGCATCTTCTACATCATCAGCAGCATCTTCCATTGCATCACCAGCGTTGTCCATTGTTTCTTCTACGCTATCAGCATTTTTCTCATCTCTACAAGATGTGAAAGTTACACCTAAAGCCAATAATAAAGCTGTACTTAATAATAATTTTTTCATTAGTTTAAAGTTTTAGTGTTTATTTTAATTGTGCGAATTTAATAACAAATTATGAAATTATGCATTTAATTTTAACATTTTTTAACATCCGTTAAAAATTCACAGTTTCACCTATATACGTATGTAGTCCAAGATTTGGATTACGGCACCTGTATTTTTTTTTATATAATTAAGATTCTGATTACCAGAATTTTGTATTTCTGAAGGGTTTTTTGTGAAATGGTCAAGTGTGTTCTTTAATTCAAATTTATCGCAAATGGAAACCATACCGCCTTCTGAAATCATGTGTGAAGCTTCTGGAAACTTCTCATAATGCTTTCCAATAATAATGGGAATGCCAAAAACAGCCGGTTCCAATGTGTTGTGTAATCCCGTAGACCCCATGGCACCTCCCACATAAGCTATATCCGCATACTTATAAATCTTGCTTAATAATCCTATGGTGTCAATAATTAAAACGGTGTAATCATCTAATTTCTTACCTGCTTTATCTGAAAAAAGGACCGCCTTTTTCGTTAAAGCATCTTGCAGGTTCTTAATCTGATTTGCTTTAATATTGTGAGGTGCAATTATGAATTTCGTCTTGGAATCTGTGTTGTTTATGTAATCAATTAATAACGCTTCGTCTTCAGGCCACGTACTACCAGCAACTAAGCACAATTGATTGTTTTTAAATTGGTCTATAAAAGGCAATTCATTGTTTTGTGATAGTTGACTGAAAACCCGATCAAAGCGGGTGTCACCAGTTACGGTGGTTTCATTATAATTTATAGTTGCTAATAATTTTTGCGTGTTGAAATCTTGAGCAAAAATATGCTTAAAAGCGAAAAGCGCCTGACGCATAAATCCGCCATAAAATTTAAAAAAGGATTGTTCTTTTCTAAATAATGCAGAAATAAGAAGCGCTTTACTACCGCGTTTTTTTAATGCCAATAGATAATTCGGCCAAATATCATACTTGATAAAAAGGGTTAATTCTGGATTAACTAATTCAAGAAAGCGCTTCGCATTATGCGTTGTATCCAAAGGTAAATAAACAACTACATCAGCAATATCTGTGTTTTTTCGGATTTCATAACCAGATGGTGAAAAGAAAGTTAATACAATTTTATGGCTTGGATAAAGCGTTCGTAATTCCTTGAAAACGGGTAGGCCTTGTTCGTATTCACCTAAAGAAGCACAGTGATACCAAAGGGTCTTGTCAGAATTATTTAGAGCCTTTTCTAAAATTGAAAAGCTGTTGGATCGGCCAGAAACGCCTAGCTTTATTTTGTTGTTGAATAACGCTACAAGTGGTAAAACCAATTGCGCTAAAAACATTCCAATGTTATAAATAATTCTCAATTGCTGTTCTTTGATGCTAAAATACATTTCTTTGAAATAATTTCATTGGTTCGCGTTAATGAATTTCGTAATTTCGTAGCATATGAGAAAAATTCAAATGGTTGACCTTAAAGGTCAATATAAAGCGATAAAGGATGTTGTGAATCCTGATATTCAGGAAATAATTGATAATGCATCATTCATTAATGGGCCTAAAGTTCATGAGTTTCAAAAAAACCTTGAAACCTATTTAAATGTAAAACATGTTATTCCATGTGCTAATGGTACGGATGCCTTGCAAATAGCCATGATGGGCTTGGGGCTAAAGCCTGGTGACGAGGTTATTACAGCCGATTTCACTTTTGCAGCAACTGTTGAGGTCATTGCGCTTTTACAATTAACACCTGTTTTAGTGGATGTGAATCCGGACGATTTTAACATTAATATTGAAGCAATAAAAAATGCTATTACGCCAAAAACGAAAGCTATTGTGCCTGTTCATTTATTTGGACAATGTGCGGATATGGAGGCTATAATGGCTCTAGCGGAAGCTCATAATTTATTTGTCATTGAAGATAATGCCCAAGCCATTGGTGCGGATTACACATATAGTAATGGTAAAAAAGCGAAAGCGGGAACCATAGGCCATGTAGCATCTACATCATTTTTTCCATCTAAAAATTTAGGTTGTTATGGCGATGGTGGTGCTATTTTTACAAATGATGATGCTTTAGCACATACCATTCGTGGAATTGTAAATCATGGGATGTACGAACGGTATCATCATGATGTGGTTGGTGTAAACTCACGATTGGACTCTATTCAAGCAGCTGTATTAAATGCCAAATTACCACATTTGGATGCTTATAATAAAGCGAGACAAACCGCAGCTATGAAATATGATGCCGCTTTTAAAAATCACGCTAATATTGAAATCCCTTTTAGAAAAAGCGTTGATTGTGAAGGCCGTTGTTCAACTTGTGATTGTCATGTATTTCATCAATACACATTAAAAACCAAAAATGTTGATCGTGATGGCTTGGTGAAATTTTTAAATTCTCACGATATTCCTTGTGGCGTTTATTATCCAATTCCGCTTCATAAACAAAAAGCTTATGAAGACGATCGTTATAATGAAGCCGATTTTCCGGTAACTAACCAATTAATAAAAAGTGTTATTTCATTACCAATGCATACGGAATTAGATGATGAGCAAATCGACTTTATTACGTCAAAAGTTTTAGAATACATTAATGGATAAAGTATTAGTTACAGGCGGTTTAGGTTTTATTGGCTCTCACACTGTTATCGAATTGCAGAACGAAGGTTTTGAAGTGGTAATAATAGATAATCTATCCAATTCATCCATAGATGTTTTAGAAGGTATTACGGCTATTTCTGGAAAGTCACCGCTTTTTGAACAACTGGATTTAAAGGATAAATCAGCTGTTCAAAATTTCTTTTCTAAGCATAAAGATATTAAAGGAGTTATTCATTTTGCTGCCAGTAAAGCGGTTGGTGAAAGCGTACAAGAACCGCTCCTCTACTATGAAAATAACCTAAATACACTTATATATATATTGCAGGAATTGACGGCTAAAATGGCGTCTAACTTCATATTTAGTTCGTCATGTACGGTTTATGGTCAAGCAGATAATATGCCTATTACAGAAGATGCGGCTATAAAACCGGCAGAATCACCTTATGGAAATACCAAACAAATAGGTGAAGAAATTATAAAAGACACTTGTAAAGTTAAATCGAATTTTAATGCGATTGCTTTGCGTTATTTTAATCCTATTGGCGCACATCCAACTGCAGAAATAGGGGAGTTGCCTATAGGCGTTCCACAAAATTTGGTGCCATTTATCACTCAAACAGGAGCCGGTTTACGTGATGCTTTATCCGTGTTTGGAGATGATTATCCAACACCAGATGGTACCTGTATTCGAGACTATATCCATGTTGTAGATTTAGCAAAAGCCCATGTTGTTGCGTTAAAACGTTTGTTGAATAAGAAGAATACTTCAAATTATGAAACCTTTAATATTGGAACAGGCGTAGGAAGTTCTGTATTAGAGGTTATCCATTCTTTTGAACGTGTTTCCAATAAAAGCTTAAATTACAAAATTGCTGATAGACGGGAAGGCGATGTTATTTCGGCTTATGCAGATACGACAAAAGCTAATGAAGAATTAGGTTGGAAAGCAGCATCAAGTTTAGATGAAGCTATGTTGTCTGCATGGAAATGGGAACAGAAAATTAGAGGTTTGTAAGTCATTTCTCTCATTTTAGCATTTACTATCTCATAATTATACGTAAGTTTCATTGTGGATATGATAATGAAATAGCGTTTGAATTATTGTATCAATATTATTGCATTGATTAACAGTGTATTAATGATGTATTTTTGCGTATTCCTTTAAAATGTCGTTTCTTTGTATCAAATGATACGAGATAATATGAAATTGATTACAGTAAAACGTGAGACGAAAGTCGAAAAAAGATTCACACCAAAAATGGGTGAATTACTTACCAGAGTAACTTACATTAAGAAACAATTTTTGAGCATTCCTGTCAAAACGGTTCACAAATATCGTGAAACCTATTATGGCAAAATTAAAGATTGTGAAGCTTGCGAATTGGCAAGATAAACGTGTAATACTTTAATTTATTAAACAAAAAGCGTGTCGAAAACATATGTAAATATGATTTTGACACGCTTTTTCTATGGCTTAATTTAAGCCGTTTCCTTAACGTTCTTTTTGGATTTAAAACTAGCAACTAGTAACAGTCCCATTCCAAACATCACAGACATATCTGCTACATTAAATATACCAGTTCTAAAAACGCCGCCTAAATCTATGTGAAAGAAATCGGTTACCGATCCGTAAACAATTCTATCATATACATTGGCAATTCCACCACCTACGATACAGCAAAATCCAATTAAAGACCATTTATCCAATTCTTTATTTTTAAGAATGTAATAAACCACATAGCCTAAAACTACGGTTGGCAAAATTAATAGGAAAATGAGTCGCAAGGTTGGATTGAAGTCGCTTCCCATGCCTAAAAATGCCCCTGAATTTTCAACATTATGTAAGGTAAAAAAATCGCCAATGATAGGTGTTTGACTACCTGGAACAACATCGGCTCTAACAATAATTTTGGTTATCTGATCAATAGCAATATTGAATACAATTAATAGAATAATCCAAGTAGTACGTGATAGTTTCATTAGGCTTCCGTTTCAAAAGTTGCAGAGGCCGTTTGAGAATCTCTATTGATTTTCTTCACCAAGCCTTGTAGGACATTTCCTGGTCCAACTTCCGTAAATAGAGCGGCGCCATCTGTTATCATTTGCTGAACAGACTGCGTCCATTTTACAGGAGCTGTTAATTGTGAAATTAAATTGGCTTTAATAATCGCTTCATCCATAACGGCACTTGCTGTTACGTTTTGATATATTGGGCATCGTGGTTTGGCAAAAGTGGTAGCTTCAATAGCAGCTGCTAACTCCTCACGGGCAGGTTCCATTAAAGGCGAATGAAAAGCACCACCAACCGGTAGCACTAAAGCACGACGGGCGCCTGCTGTTTTCAATGATTCGCAAGCTCTGTTTACGGCCTCAATTTCTCCAGAGATCACTAATTGTCCAGGGCAGTTATAGTTGGCAGCAACTACAATTCCTTCGGTTTCGGCACATATTTTTTCAACAATAGCATCTTCTAAACCTAAAACGGCAGCCATTGTACTTGGTTGGATTTCGCAGGCTTTCTGCATGGCTAATGCACGAGCAGAAACTAGTTTTACACCATCTTCAAAAGACATGGTTCCATTGGCAACTAATGCGGAAAATTCTCCTAATGAATGTCCAGCAACCATATCAGGCTTGAAACTGTTTCCTAAAACTTTAGCTAAAATAACCGAATGTAAAAAAATGGCTGGTTGTGTAACCTTGGTTTGTTTTAAATCTTCAGCAGAGCCTTCAAACATGGTATCTGTAATATTAAAGCCTAAAATATCATTTGCGGTTTCAAATAATTCTTGTCCTAAAGGTGATTTTTCGTAAAGGTCTAATCCCATTCCTGAAAATTGGGCACCTTGTCCTGGAAATATATATGCATTCATGTGTATCAAATTTTGATTGCTGCAAAAATAGGAAATTTTAAATTAGTTTACCGTTGCCCTTAAATGATAAAATTAGCCTTAAGTTCAACGCTAAAGAAAACAATTTACTAGCTTTAAAAACAAGCTGCTTCGGCACAACGCTCACCATCCATGGCAGCAGAAACAATGCCTCCTGCATACCCACCACCTTCACCGCAAGGATACAAGCCTTTAATTTGTGTGTGTTCTAATTTGTCGTTTCTAGGAATGCTAATAGGTGAGGAAGTACGGGATTCCACACCAACTATATTTGCTTCTTCGGTATAATACCCATGCATTTTTTCGCCAAAAGCTTTAAAGCCTTGGCGTAAACGACTCCCAATTAATTTTGGTAATAAGGAATGTAAAGGCGCCGAATTTAAACCAGGTTGATAGGATGTTGGGTTTAATGTAGGTGATAGTTTACCATTAACAAAGTCTGTTAAACGTTGGGCAGGAGCTGTTTGAGTTCTGCCGCCAGCCGTAAAGGCTAAACGCTCTAAATCCTTCTGGTATTCTAAACCTTTCAACACGCCAAAATGCTCATATTTATACAGGTCTTTGTGGACATCAATTTCAACCACAATCCCAGAATTAGCAAATAAATTATTGCGTTTAGAAGGCGACATGCCATTAACAACCACTTCGCCATTAGCTGTAGCTGCAGGCACAATAAAACCGCCGGGACACATACAGAAGGAATATACACCACGATTGTTAACTTGTTGCACTAAACTATAGGAAGCTGCTGGTAATAAATCGCTGCGTTTACCGCTACAATGATATTGAATACTGTCAATAATTTCTTGCGGATGCTCGGCGCGAACACCCATAGCAAAAGATTTTGCTTCGAGTGCAATTTCTTTTTTATGCAGCAAATAATAAATATCTCTAGCAGAATGACCCGTTGCTAAAATAACGCGATTGGCTTCCATTTCGTTGCCATTTTGTAATTGAATGGCTTGGATGGCATTGTTTTTTATTATGAAATCGGTAACACGTGTTTCAAAATGAATTTCGCCACCGTATTTTAAAATGGTTTCACGAACATTTTGGACCACTTTCGGCAACTTATTGGTGCCAATATGTGGATGGGCATCGACTAAAATCTGATCTGTAGCACCATGATAGACGAGGTTTTCAAAAATACGTCTTACATCACCACGTTTTAAGCTTCGGGTGTATAATTTTCCATCACTATAGGTTCCTGCGCCACCTTCACCAAAGCAATAGTTGGAATCTTCGTTTACAAAATGATCTTGATTGATGGCTTTTAAATCCCGACGTCTGTCTTTTACATTTTTACCACGTTCCAAAACAATAGGTTTAAAACCGAGTTCAATACAGCGTAAAGCAGCGTACATGCCTGCAGGTCCAAAACCAATAATGTGAACGGGTTTTGCTTTGGAAACATCTTTATAGTCAAAAGTGTATTCGGATGTTTCTGGAACAGCTTCGTTAATATAAACGGCGACTTTATAATTGAAAATTATTTTAGGTTTTCGCGCATCAATAGACTTCCGAAGTACTTTTATGCCTGAAATTTTGTCGCGACTTATATCAAGAAATTGAGACGCTTTTATTAGTAAAATATCAGCGCGTTCTTCTTCTACTAAACTAACGCGCAATTGAATGTCTTTAACCATACTGCGAAATTAGAGAAAAAATGGGAATATTACGCGTCTTTTTCTTCGCTCATTTGAGATCCAATAAACGGAATGCGTGGTGCTAAAAAATAACCTGTTAAACTCGCAAATAGAATCGGGATAAAATACGTAAACCCTGTTAAGGTTGATAGTAAAATTGTCGTACTCATGGGGGTCCTAGTTACGCAAGCATTTATAGCAGCCATACAACTAACAATTGTTAAGGACAGACTGATAGATGGTAAAAATTGATGAAGTATTAAACCCAAAGTAGCGCCTGTAAAAAACAAGGGAATTATAAAGCCACCTCGCCAACCAGATGTAACGGTTATGGCAATGGCAATTATTTTAAAGCATAGAATGAGGACGAGCATTTTTAGAGGAAAGTCGCTTAAAATAAGGGTGTTAATTTCATGATGACCAAAATAGCGGGTGATTGGTAGGTAGTAAACAATACAACCCAATAAAACACCTCCAATAAGGGTTTTGATATAAATGGGCACCATTAATTTAGCAAATATATTTTTAAAGAATTTTGTGCAAACTATAAAGAGCCAACCAATGGCTGTTGCTATAATTGCGAATAAAATAGCATAAGCAAAATCAAATTTACTTAACATTTCATAAGCTGGTAAATCCCAAGTTGGCCCAATGCCTAAATGAATAATTAAAGCAAATATCATATAACTAAAACTGCTAGCTACAAAGGCAGGAATAATGGCTTTGTAATATTCGACGGCATGTTCATGATGCAAAATTTCAAGTGAAAATAAACTACCACCTAAAGGTGCTCCGAATAAGGCTGTAAATCCGGAAGCCATACCAGCAATACTCATGGAACGTAGGTCTTCACCTTTTAATCTAAAGACTTTTCCAAGCCAAGTGCCAGTTGATCCTGTAACTTGAACCAATGGCGCTTCGGGACCCAAACTACCTCCTGACGCAATACATAATAAGGAAGAAAGAATCATGGATGGATTATTCTTCGGGTCGAGTTTTCCTTTATTAAAACGAATGTTGTTTACAATTAAATGAATTTCCCCTGGATCGCCAATAAAGTGAATAACAAAACCTGCTAAAAGCCCACAGATAGCCATGGTTGGAATAACCAACCAACCATCAAAAAACGCTAATTGATGGGTGAAAAACTCTAAAACAATCCAATAAACACTAGCAATTAGTCCGCCTATTAAACCCAATAAGGCCCAAAGAATAAATTTTCTGCTAAATACAAAAGGGTTAAATTGAATGGGTTGATCCAGTATATTAAGATACGTTATGAGTTTGCGTTTCTTTTTAAGCTTCACAACAGAATTTTATTGGCGTGTATAGGTTATAAACGAAAAATCATGAGCATGCTTATCATCTTTTGGATGTGTAGTTTTGGTAACTTCTTTCCAGATAGATAGATCTATTTCTGGGAAAAATGTATCGGCTTCAAAACTGGAATGCACGCGTGTTATTTCTAACTTATTAGCAAAAGGCATAGCTTGCTTGTATATTTCGCCGCCTCCAATTATAAATGGTTGACTGTCTTCTCGCGCTGCATCTAGAGCATCTTCTAAATTATTAACAACAATAACACCAGAAGGAACTTGATAGTTTTCTTGACGGGTTATAACAATATGTGTACGGTTAGGTAAGGGTTTCGAGAAACTTTCAAAGGTTTTACGACCCATAATAATGTGATGACCATTAGTTAAGTTTTTAAACCGTTTGAGGTCGTCACTTAAATGCCAAATTAATTGGTTGTCTTTTCCTATAGCATTATTCTCTCCAGCGGCAACTATTATAGTAATATTTGAATTTTTAGAAGTCGCTATCTGGTTTTTTTTTTCTGGTAGCGGTAAGTCATTTTCTACCTGTGTTTTTAATTCGGCAATGCGTTGCTTTTGCTTATTAATAAGTAAATTTAATTGTTTTTCTTCCCACTTTTTACTCAACAATTTTGACGTAATAAACACATTAACAATATGATATATAAACAAGAATAACCAAATGCCAATAGCATATACAAACCAATCTATATTAAATAGTTTAACACCTTCTCCAATTCCTAGAGCCGTGTTGGCGAGTATTAAAAATACGGACCCAATTAGAAAAATTACAAAATGCGCATACAAACGCTTTTTTTGTTTAATGCGGTTTTGGGCTGTTTTTAAAAGCTCCAATTGTTCCTTATCTATTTCCGTGGTAGTATCTTTTTTCTTTCCGAACATGATTGACTGAATTTAAACAAATTTAGCTATTTTTTGCTGAATTCATATTGTGAAACAGATTAGAAATAAATGGTCATTAAAAATTTGACGGGTACTTTGGTTGGCTTACCATTTATAGAGCCAGGTGCTTTCATTTTAGGCATACGCTTTAAAACGCGAATAGCTTCGGCTGCCATTTCTCTTTTATGTGCTTTGGCAGAAATATCTTCGGCTTTACCTTTCTCGTTTATAACAAAGCTAACTTCAAATTGCGTGCTCTTATCTAATGGGAATAGTTTATCGGCCAACTCATAATTAATGCTAACTTTAACATAGTCCATTATTTTCCCAATCGTGCAATTTTTTAAATCCTCAAAGCTCACCGATTTTTCACAACCTCTGTAAGTTGGATATTGCATGTTTTTAGAAGAATTAAAACCGCTATTTGCAATTTTAAATTTTATTGGAATAAAATAAGGAACGCTTACAGGTGCATCTTTAAAGTAACCTGGTCTTTCCATTTTCGGAATTAATTTAATAACGCGAATAGCTTCGGCTTCCAATTTTGGAAAGGGTGTTTCAGCTTCAATATCTACAATTTCTCCAGTTTTAGAAATAATGAACTTAACATTTATTTTAACCACAGTCTCGTCAGGCAGGTCTAATTTTGCAGCGACTTTAGTATTAAAGTTTGCGCCAATATGTTTGTTTAGTTTTTTATTTAAACATTCTTTTTGAGCTTTGTTGTCTAGATTTTTACTACAGCCTTTATAAATGGGAACATTTTCTATGATAGAAAATGATGTGACATCCGAATCAACAGAGCCTTCGAAATTAGACGTATCTTGAGCATCTTTCAAGTCTTCTGAATTTGTATTTTCTTGTGAAAAGATAGAGAGACTAAAAATGATCGAGAATAGGAATAGTAGGTTTTTCATGGAGGGGTTTTAAATGGCCACTTTTCCTTTAATATGAGGATGTGGATTGTAATCTTCCAACGTAAAATCTTCAAATTTGAAATCGAAGATATCTTTTACATCTGGATTAATTTTCATTTTAGGTAAAGGTCTGATGTCACGAGATAATTGCAATTCCAATTGTTCTACGTGATTATTATAAATATGTGCATCACCAAAGGTGTGGATAAATTCGCCAGCCTCATAACCACAAACTTGTGCTATCATCATAGTGAAAAGCGCATAGGAACCAATATTGAAAGGAACACCTAAAAATATATCAGCACTACGTTGGTATAATTGGCAAGACAACTTACCATCTGCTACATAAAACTGAAAAAAGGCATGACAAGGTGGAAGTGCTGCTTTTCCGTTGGCCACATTCTCATCAAACGATTTTGACGTGTCTGGCATTACTGATGGATTCCAAGCCGAAACCATCATACGTCGGCTATTCGGATTGGTTTTTAAAGTTTCAACAATATCTTTAATTTGGTCAATTTCGTCGTTGTTCCAGTTTCGCCATTGATGGCCGTAAACTGGTCCTAAATCGCCATTTTCGTCAGCCCATTCGTTCCATATTCTAACACCATTGTCTGTTAAATATTTGATATTGGTATCACCTTTTAAAAACCATAAAAGTTCGTAAATAATAGATTTTAAATGTAGCTTTTTGGTTGTAACCATTGGGAAACCTTCGCTTAAATCAAAACGCATTTGATATCCAAATACACTTTTTGTTCCAGTTCCTGTACGGTCACCTTTTTCGTTTCCGTTTTCCAATACGTGCTTAACTAGGTCGTGATATTGTTTCATAATATGTCCCACGAAAGTGGAAATCTCTTTTTAATTACACAAAAATTTCAATTATACTTGGCGTTTGCCCCCAACAATGATAAGCTAAAATAAAGAAAAGGGTTAAATACAACGGAGGTAACCTTTAAAATGATATAAAAAGTTATTAACTAGCTGACGCTAAACTATAATAGTACTTTTAAATCGATTTTCCGTCCTTTGCAGAAGTGTATTATCCAATAATCATTCCTGCAATTGTTGCAGAAATTAAAGATGCAATGGTTCCACCAATCAACGCTTTCATTCCAAATTTAGATAGTTGTTTGCGTTGGCCTGGCGCAAGAGATCCAATTCCGCCAATTTGAATACCAATAGATGCAAAGTTTGCAAATCCACAGAGCATATACGTTGCCATAATTACAGATTTCTCGTACGTTAAATGTGTGGCATTCGCTACATTTTTTAATTCTGCTAATTGGATGTACCCAATAAACTCACTAGCTGCTAGCTTAATACCTAGAAGTTGACCCATTAAAGCCATATCCTCTGTTGCAATACCAATTAACCACATTAATGGCGCAAAAATATAACCTAAAATAAATTCTAATGACAACGCTTGATACGGGGTGTTTGCTGCAATGACTTCATTTAATGAGGTGAAATGCCAGTTAATGTTTAAAGCTTGAATGCTAATACCGTCAAAACCAGCAATACCGCCTAGAATGCCATTAACCATAGCTATAAATGCGACAAAAACGAGTAGCATAGCACCAACATTTACGGCTAAACGCAAACCTTCAGTGGTTCCGTTTGCTATAGCTTCCAAAATGTTAGACCCTATTTTTTCTTGGGATACGTGAACATCCGTATTAATTTTTTCTGTTTGTGGAAATAATATCTTGGAAATTACAATAGCACCTGGAGCCGCCATAACAGAGGCAGCTAATAAATGTTTGGCGTAAAAGAGTTGTAATGCCTCGTCTTCGCCACCAAGAAAACCAATGTAAGCTGCTAAAACGGCTCCTGCAACGGTAGCCATTCCCCCAATCATTACTAGGAGAATTTCAGACTTGTTCATTTTTTCTAAATACGCTTTTATTAAAAGTGGCGCTTCCGTTTGGCCTAAAAAGATGTTTCCTGCAACACTTAAACTTTCAGCTCCCGAAATGCCCAATACCTTACTTAGTAGTAAACCCATTAGTTTGACTACTTTTTGAATAATACCTAAATAGAATAAAACGGATGTTAATGCCGAAAAGAAAATAATTGTTGGCAATACTTGAAATGCGAAAATAAACCCGAAGGAAGTAACATCTAGCATGCCCCCAAATAGAAACTCGCTTCCAGCTTGCGTGTAACTTAAAATTTCGATAAACCCTTTGCCTATAAACTCGAAGATGCCTTTTATAAAACCAACTTTTAAAACCCCAATGGCAATAATGAGTTGTAAGGCTAATCCTAAACCAACTGTTTTCCAATTAATGGCTCTTCGGTTACTGCTAAATAAAAAGGATACAAAAATTAAGGTTACCATACCTAGAATACCACGCCAAAGACTATTAATAGAGAAACCTTGACTGGGAATAATGACACCGTTTTCTGAATTTGATGCAACCGTAGGCGCCGGATTTTCAGCTAAAACTGATGTGGATGATATATAGGTATAAGTAGCTTGCTTATCTTTAAAAATTAAGGTAGAATCTGTTAGTTCTTTTATTTTAAAACGTTTAATGGAGTTTAAAGAATCGTTATAATAGAATACCAATAAGTTGTTTTGATACAAATAATCACCTTTTAAGTCCTGAATTGAATCGTTAGAAAAGGTGAATTCTCCTTTTTTAAACTCGATACTCTTATAAGGGTTTGATGTGGATTGAGACGACCATTTTTTTTCTAAATCTTGTCCGAAAGAAGTTGTAATCCCAAAAAAAATAGCTGTAATAGCTAGTAGTATATTTTTAATCATAAGGTTAGCGTTTAGAAATCTCATCGCGAATGTTAGCTGCCTTTTCATAATCTTCATTGGCAACAGCTTCATCAAGCATGTTATGAAGTTCCTCGAGCGATTTTGCTTTGTAATTCTCCTGAACACTTCCGGTTTCTAGTTCTTCGGCAATCATATCATCTACTAAAATACTGTCTGATTCCGACTCGTCTTCATCTTCCGGATTAATTTTTAAATAAATTCCTGCTTTATCTAAAATATTCTTGTAAGTGAAAATTGGTGCCTGAAACCGCAGCGCTAAAGCAATAGCATCACTAGTTCTGGCATCAATAATTTCTTCAGCGTTGTCACGTTCACAAATAATACTGGAATAGAAAACGCCATCCACTAGCTTATGGATGATAACCTGTTTGACAACAATATCAAAACGGTCGGCGAAATTTTTAAATAAATCGTGGGTAAGTGGTCTAGGCGGTCTAATTTCTTTTTCCAAAGCTATAGCAATGGATTGTGCTTCAAAAGCACCAATTACAATTGGCAACTTTCTATCACCATCTACCTCATTTAATATTAATGCGTAGGCGCCATTTTGTGTTTGGCTATATGAAATTCCTTTTATCTTTAGTCGTACTAAACTCATAGTATTTTAAAAAACAAAGAACTGTTTAAATTAGGACTTTACCAAACTGAACGAAACAGTTTTAGTAATTTATACCAACTTAAACAGCCCTTTTATAAATACAATTTAAAAAAAATATATTTACTGTTGTGCTTTAAACTCCTTTAATTTTTCAATCAATTTAGGGACAACTTCAAAAGCATCACCTACAATTCCATAATCAGCAGCTTTAAAGAAAGGTGCTTCGGGATCTGTATTAATAACAACTTTTACTTTTGATGCGTTTATACCCGCCAAATGCTGGATAGCTCCTGAAATGCCAACAGCAATATATAAATTGGCAGCAACTGGTTTTCCTGTCTGACCTACGTGCTCACCATGTGGTCTCCAACCTAAATCACTTACCGGTTTAGAGCAGGCAGTCGCTGCACCTAAAACTTCAGCTAATTCTTCAATCATTCCCCAATTTTCTGGACCTTTTAAACCACGACCTGCTGAAACCACTATTTCGGCATCTGCAATGGTTACTTGACCTGTTACTTTATCCACAGAATCTACATGAACTCCTAGTTCTGGAATGTTAGGTGAAAAATCTTCCGCAGTTGCACTCGCTGCATTTTCTTTAACACCATACGCATTTTTAGAAACACCTACCAATTTCACATCGGTATCAATAGTCGTCATATTAAAAGCTTTGTTTGTAAATGCTGTACGTTTTACAGTGAATGGTGAAACATTTGATGGCGCTTCAACCACATTGGATGCAAAACCAGCATCTAAATTAATAGCTAATAAAGGTGCTAAATATTTACTGTCCGCGCTGGAGCTAAGAATAACTACTTTGGAGCCTTCTTTTTTAGCAGCTTGAGAAATAGCGCTTGCATAACCGTTTGCGTTAAATTTCTCTAATTCACTACTTGTAACTTTCAATACTTTGTCAACACCATGATTTCCAAGTACGCTTGTGTCATCAGCGTTAAAGGTAATTGCCGTTACGGTTGTACCCATTTGTTCCGCTACAGCTTTTGCATAAGATGCAACCTCTAAAGCGGTTTTTTTAAATTTTCCTTGTTCGGATTCTGTATATACTAAAACTGACATAAATTTTTAAATTTTAAACTCCAAAAACTAAACTCCAGAGGATTATTTACTGGAATTTGGAATTTGGATATTGTTATTTATATAACTTTAGCTTCATTATGAAGTAAGTTAACTAATTCTCCAACATTATCGGCATCAATTAATTTAACGGCGCCTTTTGGAGCTGGCTTTTCAAATTTCACTGAAGCGGTTTCAGTTCCAGCATCTACTGGTTCCTTAACTTCTAAAGGTTTTTTTCTAGCCATCATTATCCCACGCATGTTTGGAATACGTAAATCGCTTTCCTCAACTAATCCTTTTTGTCCACCAATTACTAATGGTAAACTGGTAGAAACCGTTTCTTTCCCGCCATCAATTTCACGCATAGCTTTTGCTTTGGTTCCATCTATTTCTAGACTAATGCAATTGGTTACAAAGTTTGCACCAATTAAACCAGCTATCATTCCCGGGACCATGCCACCATTGTAATCAATGGATTCACGTCCAGCAATTACTAAATCGTAACCACCTTCTTTAACTACATTTGCTAATTGTTTGGCAACTTGGTAGCCGTCTTTAGCTTCTGTATTAACGCGGATTGCATTGTCTGCGCCAATAGCTAATGCTTTACGTAAAGTTGGTTCAGTTTCTGGTCCGCCAACATTAACAACCGTTACTGCAGCGCCTTGCTTCTCTTTAAACCACATAGCGCGTGTTAATCCAAATTCGTCATTTGGGTTAATAACAAATTGTACACCATTGGTGTCAAATTTTGTGTCGCCATCGGTAAAATTAATTTTCGAAGTCGTATCAGGTACATGACTAATACATACTAATATTTTCATATCTATATATTTATATTAAAAAGTATATTATTTTCAGGTTACGAAGTTAATTATTTTATTTTGAATATTTGCTATGCACGCATAGTAAATTTTTAAATCGAACTATGGACTAAAGTTTTTTAATTATTGTTATTTTTGTCTTTCGTAATTATGATAAGTAAATGAAGACAATACAATTTAGAGAAGCGATTTGTGAAGCCATGAGCGAAGAAATGCGTCGTGACGAAAGTGTTTATTTAATGGGTGAAGAAGTTGCCGAATATAATGGTGCCTATAAGGCATCTAAAGGTATGCTGGATGAATTCGGCCCAAAACGTGTTATTGATACGCCCATTGCCGAGCTAGGTTTTGCCGGAATAGCAATAGGATCTACCATGACAGGAAACAGACCAATTGTAGAATATATGACGTTTAATTTCTCATTAGTTGGTATTGACCAAATTATAAATAATGCGGCAAAAATCAGACAAATGTCTGGAGGACAATTCCCATGTCCAATTGTTTTTCGTGGACCAACCGCCTCTGCAGGTCAATTAGCTGCTACACACTCGCAAGCTTTTGAAAGTTGGTTTGCTAATACACCAGGTTTAAAAGTAGTAGTTCCTTCTAATCCATATGATGCAAAAGGCTTATTAAAATCGGCTATTCGTGATAACGACCCCGTTATTTTTATGGAAAGTGAGCAAATGTATGGTGATAAAGGCGAAGTGCCAGAAGGCGAATATGTTGTTCCACTGGGTGTTGCAGATATTAAACGAGAAGGTACAGATGTTACTATTGTTTCTTTTGGTAAAATTATTAAAGAAGCTTATATAGCTGCTAATGAATTAGCTAAAGAAGGTATCTCATGTGAGATTATCGATTTACGTACGGTAAGACCAATGGATCGCGAGGCTATTTTAAAATCGGTTAAAAAAACCAATCGTCTAGTTGTTTTGGAGGAAGCATGGCCATTTGGAAATGTTGCGACAGAAATAACATATTTAGTCCAATCTGAAGCATTTGATTATTTAGATGCACCTATTATTAAAATAAATACAGCAGATACACCTGCGCCTTATTCACCAGTTCTTTTTGAAGAATGGTTGCCTGATCATAAAGAAGTGATAAAGGCCGTGAAAAAAGTAATGTATAAATAAATACGTATATTTTACGTTAATAAAACTTCATTGGCTAGATTGTTGATGAAGTTTTTTTATAACTATGAGATTTAACTTACTACTTTTTATTTTTGCCCTTGCTACTTTTGTTGGTTACGCCCAAACAAAAGTTAGTGGCTACGTGTTTGATGAAAACAATGAACCCGTTGCTTATGCTAACATAATTTTTAAAGGTTCTTTTGAAGGCACCATAACTGATGAAAATGGTCGTTTTTATATGGAATCTGATAAAACGTGGCCAACGTTAATTGTCTCCTTCGTAGGTTATAAAACCATAGAGTTGCCATTAGACAAGAAAGTGAATTACGACTTACGTTTTACTATTGAAGAAGAAGCAGCTGCGCTTAATGAAGTGTTTATTGTAACAGGAAAACAATCTAAAAAAGCAGAAGAAAATCCAGCAATTGCAATTCTGCAAAAAATTTGGGAACGCAAACGTCAAAATGGCTTGAGTCAGTTTAAGCAGTATGAATACGATAGGTATGAAAAAGTAGAATTCGATTTAAATACCATTGATAGCGCACTGATAAAGAGTAACCTTTTTAAAGGTATGGAGTTTATTTTTGAGCAAGTAGATACATCTAAAGTTACAGGAAAAACATATTTGCCAATATTTTTAAATGAAGAGGTGGCCAAAGTTTATGGCGATAATTTATTAAACAAGGAGAAAGTAGAATTAAAAGGAAACAAAAATTCAGGCTTTAGTAATAATCAAAGCATTATTGCTTTTATCAAGGACTTATATTCGGAATACGATGTGTATGATAACTATCTAAAGTTTTTTGATAAAAGTTTCGTGAGCCCAATTTCCAGAACAGGTGTCAATACCTATAATTATGTATTATCTGATAGTGCTTATCGGGACAATAAATGGTGTTATAACATTATTTACTATCCAAGACGTAAAAACGAACTAACTTTTAAAGGTGACTTCTGGGTGAATGATTCCACATTTGCTATTAAGGAAATTAATATGCAAGCCTCTAAAAGTGCCAATATAAATTGGGTAAAAGAAATTTATATTGAACAAGAATTTGACGTGCTAAATGACTCTGTTTTTCTTATAAAACGCGATTATTTCATGTCCGATTTCACGTTTAATAAAAAAGAAAAGTCGCGAGGTGTTTATGGTAAACGAACCACGTTATACGATAATTACGAGTTTAATAAATCCAAAGACGAAAAGTTTTATAAGGAAGAGGTATTCGATTACAATTTAGATGCCTATAATCGGGAAGATGATTTTTGGGACGAAAACCGAATGGAAGCTTTAAATAATGATGAAAAGGGTATTTACCAAATGTTAGATACTTTAAAAACCGTAAAAAAGTTTAAGCGGTTGTATAATGCAGGAAGTATTTTGGCGTCTGGGTATATTGAGTTTGACGATTTAAACCTTGATTATGGCCCTATTTTTTCTACTGTAGGTTATAATGATGTAGAAGGTGTGCGTTTACGAGCAGGTGCAAGAACGTATTTTGGACCTAATGATTTGTGGCGCTTACAAGGATTTTTGGCTTATGGTTTTAAAGATGATAAAATGAAATATGGTTTTTCGGCCAAGTATTTATTAAACAAGCGAAACCGGTTAATTGTATCTGCAGGTCATAGGCGCGATATTGAACAAATTGGGGCAAGTTTAACCACATCAACCGATGTTTTAGGGCGAAGTCTAGCTTCCAATGCGGTTTTCAGTACAGCCACCAATGATAAATTAACCAATATTAATCTAACGGCGTTAGCTATAGAACTGGAGCCCATTAAAAACGTATTGTTTCGCGTGGGAGGTGATTATAGAACACTGTCATCCGCTTCGCCAACATTTAGTTTAGATTATGTAGATCCGGAATCCACTACTGGTGTTTCATCAGAAATAAAGCAATTTGAAAGTACCTTTGCAGTATCTTATTTTCCAGGCAGAAAAATGGTAGGTTACGGTGTAGAACGTCGTAATGGAAATGATACCTATGCATCTATATTTGCACAATATTCTTTAGGTGATAAAAATATTTTTGGTAGCGATTTTAATTATACCAAGTTACAGCTTTCTTATATTCAGCCATGGCAATTAGGTGGTTTAGGCCGCCTGTATTCTACCATTGAAGTAGGTAAAACATTTGGAACGGTTCCATTGGGGTTATTAAGTGTGGTGCCTGGTAACCAGTCGTATTTCTCTATATACAAATCGTTTTCGCAATTAAATTATTATGAGTTTGTAACAGATACCTATGCCTCTTTGCATTTAGAACATAATTTTAATGGACGATTGTTTTCAAGAATTCCATTTTTAAGAAAGTTAAATTGGCGAGAAATTGTTGGTTTTCGCGGTGTTTGGGGAGATATATCAGCAGATAATATAGCTTTAAGCGCACCGTCTAATATTCCATTGGTAGCACCAACAGACGAAATTTATTATGAATACAGCCTTGGTATTGGTAATATTTTTAAAGTATTTAGAATAGACTTTAATTTCCGTGGAAATTATCATGACGTCCCTGATGCCCGAAATTTTGGCGTAACCGGAAGTTTTGGCTTTAATTTCTAAAATTCAGACAACCTATTTTTGAAATAATTATATAAAAATAGCCTCTAACTTCTAGAGGCTATTTTTTTTTAAATAAAAGATTTAATTCATTTACTTACTTTTAAAATTATCAGATTGTGATTTGGATTCCTTTTTAGGAAACGAGGTGTTTAACATATTAGTATCGGCAAATTCGAAATTATAGGATCTAAATTAATTTTAGTTGCCCAAACCCAAAGACTTATGTATCTTTGCAGCCCGTAAAAATGAGGCTTCTGAATATGAACCTTCTTCAATTTTAATAGGAATAAAAAAACAAGCCTGAATAAAAGGTTAAAATAATATATAATGACAAAAAACGAAAAATTAACTTTTGATGTATTAATCGAAATACCGAAAGGAAGTAGAAACAAATATGAATATGATTTCGATTTAAAAAAAATACGTTTTGACCGTATGCTTTTTTCATCCATGATGTATCCAGCAGATTATGGGTTTATACCAGAAACATTAGCATTAGATGGTGATCCATTAGATGTTTTAGTGTTAGGTGGTGAACCAACATTTCCTATGTGTGTGGTAGAGGTAAAACCAATTGGTGTTTTCCATATGGCAGACGAGAAAGGTCCAGATGAAAAAGTAATTTGTGTACCAGTTTCAGATCCGATTTGGAATATTTTAAATGATTTGTCAGATATGAATCCACACCAAATAAAAGAAATTGAACACTTTTTTCAAGTTTATAAAGATTTAGAAAAGAAAAAAGTTGACGTAGGAGGCTGGGGAAATGCAGGTGAAGCCTATGATATTTTAAACAAATGTTTAGATCGTTACGAGAATAGTGAGCATAAAGCAAATGGTAATTTTACCATATAGTTGTAAGAAACACAGTAATATAAAGCCCTTCTATTATTAAATAGAAGGGTTTTTTAGTTTTAATGTATTTCACTACTTTAGCGAGCTAATTAACAAATTAAAAAAATTATTAATATATGGAATCAATGATGATTTATATGCCAATTGCCATGGCACTTTTAGGATTAATTTATATGGTCGTAAAGAAATCTTGGGTTATGAAACAAGATGCTGGCGACGGAAAAATGAAAGAAATTTCAGATCATATTTATGAAGGAGCTTTGGCTTTTTTAAATGCCGAGTATAGATTACTTGCCATATTTGTACTTGTAGTAAGTATTGCACTTGCAGCTGTGTCATTTATTGTTCCAACAACACATTGGTTAATTGTAGTTGCATTTATTTTTGGAGCTGTCTTTTCGGCATTTGCAGGAAATATAGGTATGAAAATAGCAACAAAAACGAATGTAAGAACGACACAAGCGGCTAAATCTAGTTTGCCTAATGCACTAAAAGTATCTTTTGGTGGTGGAACTGTAATGGGATTAGGAGTAGCTGGATTGGCAGTTTTAGGTTTAACTATATTTTTCATAGGGTTCTTCCATTTCTTTATGGGAGGTGTATGGACAAATACCATGGATATGACTATTGTTCTTGAAACATTGGCTGGTTTTTCTTTAGGTGCTGAATCTATTGCTTTATTTGCCCGTGTTGGTGGTGGTATTTATACCAAAGCTGCCGATGTTGGAGCCGATTTAGTTGGTAAAGTAGAAGCAGGAATTCCTGAAGATGACCCTCGTAACCCTGCAACTATTGCAGATAACGTTGGTGATAATGTTGGTGATGTTGCTGGTATGGGAGCCGATTTATTTGGTTCGTATGTAGCTACAGTATTAGCTGCTATGGTTTTAGGAAACTATGTAATTAAAGATATGGGTGGAAATATTGCTGATGCCTTTGGCGGTATTGGACCAATCTTATTACCTATGGCAATTGCTGGTGCGGGAATTATTATTTCTGTTATTGGTACTATGTTGGTGAAAATTAAAAGTAACGAGGCTAAAGAAGCTCAAGTTATGGGCGCTTTAAATGTGGGTAACTGGACCTCTATTGGTTTAGTAGCCTTATCTTGTTTTGGTTTAGTAACGTGGATGTTACCGGAAACCATGCAAATGAATTTCTTTGGTGAAGGTTTACAAGAAATATCTTCCATGCGCGTATTCTACGCTACTCTAGTAGGATTAGTTGTTGGCGCTGTTATTTCTTCGGTAACTGAATATTATACAGGTTTAGGTAAAAAACCTATTTTAAATATTGTGCAACAGTCAAGTACAGGTGCTGGAACCAATATTATTGCTGGTTTAGCTACTGGTATGATTTCTACATTCCCTTCTGTATTGTTGTTTGCTGGAGCCATTTGGGCGTCTTATGCATTTGCCGGTTTTTATGGTGTGGCTTTAGCAGCTTCAGCTATGATGGCAACTACAGCAATGCAATTGGCTATTGATGCCTTTGGACCTATTGCGGACAACGCAGGTGGTATAGCTGAAATGAGTGAACAGGAACCTATAGTAAGAGAACGTACTGATATCTTGGACGCTGTTGGAAATACAACTGCGGCTACAGGAAAAGGTTTTGCTATTGCTTCTGCAGCATTAACATCTTTAGCTTTATTTGCTGCCTATGTAACCTTTACTGGTATTGATGGTATTAATATTTTTAAAGCGCCCGTTCTAGCCATGTTATTTGTAGGTGGAATGGTGCCTGTCGTATTCTCTGCTTTAGCTATGAATGCGGTAGGAAAAGCAGCTATGGAAATGGTAGAAGAAGTACGTCGTCAGTTTAGAGAGATTCCAGGAATTATGGAAGGTACTGGGAAACCAGAATATGATAAATGTGTGGCAATATCTACTGAAGCGTCTTTAAGAGAAATGATGTTGCCAGGTTTATTAACTATTGGTTTTCCGTTAGTAATTGCATTTGTTCCTATGATTTTTGGAATGAATAACATGGCAATTGCTGAAATGTTAGGTGGTTATATGGCTGGTGTTACTGTTTCAGGTGTGCTTTGGGCTATATTCCAAAACAATGCGGGTGGCGCTTGGGATAATGCTAAAAAATCCTTTGAAGCTGGTGTATTAATTAATGGCGAAATGACCTATAAAGGTTCGGAAGCTCATAAAGCTGCTGTAACTGGTGACACTGTTGGAGATCCATTTAAAGATACTTCTGGTCCATCTATGAATATTTTAATTAAGCTAACCTGTTTAATTGGTTTGGTAATTGCACCAATTTTAGGTGGTCATTCTGCTGAAACTGGTTTGGCTATTACTGAAACTACAGAAGCTGTAGAAGGACTTACGGCAAAAAAAGTATATGTTGATTTTGTAATTAAATCAGACGATTTTGCAAAAGCTGTCGTTAGCGTTACAAATGTAAATGGTAATAACATTAATATGGAAGAATTAGTAATCTCTGGGACAAAAGCAGAAGTTGATGCTAAAATTTCCAAGCTAAAAGAAGAGTCTACGCAATTCAAAATGGATGTAACAGATGATAGACCAATACAGGTTAAATAAATGTTATAGTACTATAATATTACAAAACCACGCTAATCAGCGTGGTTTTTTTATCAATCAAATCTTTTATATTTTTAAACATGTTTAAAAAAGATCCGTTTCAAATTATTACGTTTCAAAGTTATGGAAGTGACACGCATTTTTATCTGCGCGGTAGAGCTCTTGAAGACGAATCTATAAACCTAGAAGATAAAGGTTGGTTTAAACTTTTAGTAAACACCTATAAACGGTTTGAAAGTGATGAAATTAAAAATGTTGACATAAATTTAAAGTTGCCCAACGGGACAATTTTAAAAACTAAAACGGACAATAAGGGGTATTTTAAATGCGAAAAACAACTAGAAGGTTTAGGTGCCTTAGCTAATAATGAAGGTTGGTTACCGATAGTTGCATCTTTTAGTGATGTAAATTTGAAGCGAAACATAACCAATAATAATATATTTCCAGCTGAAATTTTAATTCCATGTGAAGAATCAGAATTCGGCGTCATTAGTGATATAGATGATACTATTTTGCATACTGGTGTGGTTTCACTTTTTAAATGGCGCGTCATATTTAATACGGCCTTTAAAGGTGCCTTTAGTCGGATTCCTTTTGAAGGAGCAGCCAAATTCTACCATAAATTGCATCGGGGCAAATCAGGGCAAAACGCAAACCCTTTATTTTATGTTAGTCACAGTCCTTGGAACCTTTATCGGTATTTAAAGTATTTTCTAAAAACGAATGATTTTCCAAAAGGACCCATTTTATTGCGTAGTGTTAATGGGGTTTTTCACAAGAAAAGTCAAGATGAAAAGCCGCAGAAGCAGAATGAAATTATGCATATTCTAGAGGCTTATCCGAATTTGAATTTCATTCTAATTGGTGATTGTAGTGAATATGATGCGGATATTTATATGGAAGTATCAGAAAGCTACCCGAACCGTATTTTGGCTATTTACCTACGAATCGTTAATCATAAAAAGAAAATGTTACGTATCAAAGCCTTGTTTGAAAACTATAAAACAACACCTGCGTTATTAGTTGAAAGTAGCGATCAAGCTATTATTCATGCAAGAGAACGTGGCTTTATAAAATAAACCCTAAAAAAGGCCGTGAATTTGTGCTTCAATTTTATTGATAATAGTCCCTAAATCTTCTGGTTTTGCCACAAAATCCATATTATCTACATCTATTATTAATAAGTTGCCCTTATCATAACCATGAATCCAAGCTTCATAGCGTTCATTTAAGCGACTTAAATAATCAATACTAATCGTGTTTTCATAATCGCGACCACGTTTGTGAATTTGACTCACTAAATTCGGGATAGAGCTACGTAAGTAAATCAATAAATCGGGACCTTGAACAAAGGATTCCATTAAATCAAATAACGAGCGGTAATTTTCAAAATCTCTATTTGTCATTAACCCCATGGCATGTAAGTTGGGAGCAAAAATATGCGCATCTTCATAAATGGTACGGTCTTGAATAATATCCTTACCACTTTCTCTAATCTGATTTACTTGACGAAAACGGCTATTTAAGAAATAGACTTGTAGGTTGAAACTCCAACGTTCCATTTGGTTGTAAAAATCGTCTAAATATGGATTGTCTACAACATCTTCAAGTTGCGGTTCCCATTTATAATGTTTGGCTAATAATTTGGTAAGTGTAGTTTTTCCTGCACCAATATTTCCGGCTACTGCAACATGCATACGTTTTAATTTTTAAGTTGGAATTCATGAAGAATTTTCGAATCGTAAATATACATCGTTTCACCCGTTACTAAAAACTGATTTATTAACAAATTTGGTAAAGCAATTGGTGTAATTTCTTGTGTTTTATCATTTAAAAAATAAAGGTTATTTCCCTTCTGAAGAATAATATCATCATTCCGTTCTGTGAGCTTGGTATAACCGGTATTTTTAATTTTAAAAAGTAAACTACCAAAATAACTGTATTTATAAATGTAATTCTCCGTTAACAACCACGCGTAATTGTAATTACTTGTAAAAGACAATGCATTAGAAACAACAGGGATAGTAGTGGCTCTCACGGATTTTGCTTTGTAATCATACAACTCCAATTGCTGGTTATCTTGATTGAAAATCCATATGGTATTGTCATTTCCTAAAGACACAAAACTAGCATTTTTGTATGGTTGAACTGTATTAAAATCTATCCTTAAAATTTCTGACAATCGATTATCTAAAATAATTACAGTATTGAAATCTTTGTAAAAGGCAATTAATTTTAGCGGGTTAAAAACATCAACAGAGGTTAATCTTCCTAATTGAACATTGCTATAATTAATGGTTTTGTCAGCAGTTTTTTTATAGAAAACATTATTGATCTCATAATATTTAGTGCCAAAATTATCAACACCTATTATGGTTTCAACCTCTATGGGGAATTTAGACTTCCTAAACGTAGAGATACTATCTTGTGCAAACACAGATAGGGACAAAAAACTAATTATAAAGGTGAGTAGTTTCATGAAGCATGAAAAGTACAAAATTCAAACCAAACTATATATTTTAGTTCGGGATTAGCTGGAATTTCTTTTTAAGAAAACTTTAACAATTTAAGGCTTTACGTTTTAACCTTATTTAAGTCTAACTAGTATCAATTAAGATTATTTATAAAAATCATATAAAATATTCCAAATGAATCAATTCTACAAATTACTTGCAATTTTGTGCCTAACCTTATCAATATCTACTTACAATTACGCGCAACAGGACTTTCAGGGTCAGGCTTATTACCAAACTAAAACCACTATGGATTTAGATAATTGGGGTGGGCGCCAAATGAGCGAACAACAAAAAAAGCAAATCATGGAACGTATGAAAACCATGCTTGAAAAAACCTATGTGTTGACATTTTCTCAAACAGAATCTACCTATAAAGAAGAAGAAAAGTTAGAAGCGCCAGGAAGTGGAAGAGGTTTTGGAATGATGAGTAGTTTTACAGGTGGTTCTCAATACAAAAACATTAAAGACAAGCAAATGATTCAGGAACAAGAATTTTTTGGAAAACAGTTCTTAATTGTAGACGAAATAACAGAATTGGATTGGGAATTAAGCGGTGAAACCCGGCAAATAGGTCAGTACATGTGCTTTAAAGCAACGGCTGTAAAAAAAGTTGATGAATTTGATTGGACTAGTATGAGAAGAAGGTCCAGAGATGATGATAAAAAAGAAGACAAAGAAAAAAGTCAGGACTCTGTTAAAACCGAAACGGATTCTACAGCTACGGATTCTACCAGTAAAGACTTCATGGCAGATATAGAAGTGCCAAAAGAAATTACGGTTACGGCTTGGTACACACCTCAAATACCAGTAAGTAATGGACCTGGTGAATATGGCGGTCTGCCAGGGCTTATTTTAGAAATTAATGCAGATAGAACGACTATGTTATGCTCTAAAATTGTTTTAAACCCTTCAGAAAAAGAGACTATTAAAAAACCAACAAAAGGAAAAGAAGTGACGCGTAAGGAGTACAATGCCATTATGAAACAAAAAATGGAAGAAATGCGTGAAATGTATGGTGGTAGAGGCGGCCGAGGCGGCGGTCGTGGACGTTAATTACAAATTATAGTCTGCCATTTTAATTGATTTTTTCTTTATTGAAAATTATCAATTCACATTTATATTACAATTTCAAGGCCCCAATTACAACAGGTGCCCTCGTGCTGTTGTTAGGCTTAATAGCATCCCTAAACAATCAAGAAAAAAAATCAATAAACCAATCACCAAATAAATGAAACATGTAATTACGGCAATATTGCTACTAGTAGTATCTGCCACGTTTTCCCAAGTAAAAATTGAAGGTATTGTAAAAGACAGTATCGGTAATCCACTGGAACTCGCCAATGTCATTGCTATAAACCAGCAAACAAGTAAATTGGAATCCTATGGAATTACTAACGATCAAGGGCGATATAAACTGACTTTAGAAAAAAATACAGATTATAAAGTTCAAGTGAGTTATATTGGAATGAAAACATCCGATGCATCCATTTCAACCAAAGAAGCTGATATTTCAAGAGATTTCACACTAGAGAATGATAATGCTTTAGATGAAATTGAATTGATTTACGAAATGCCCGTAACCGTTAAAGGCGATACGCTTATTTATAATGCCGATTCGTTTAATAAAGGAACCGAACGGAAACTAGAAGATGTCCTTAAAAATTTGCCAGGTGTTGAAATAAATGCGGATGGTCAAATTGAAGTAGAAGGCAAGGTCGTATCCAAAGTGATGGTGGAAGGTAAAGACTTTTTTGATGGCGATTCTAAATTAGCCACCAAAAACATTCCGGCCAATGCCGTAGATAAAGTTCAAGTTCTTAAAAATCATGCCGAAGTTGGCCAATTAAGTGGGGTTCAAAACAATCAAGATAATATTGCTATTAATATTAAACTGAAAGAAGGAAAAGACGCCTTTTGGTTCGGAACTGTTACAGCAGGAGCTGGAGTAGCAGATGATAATGGCTTGTATTTAGCGCAGCCAAAATTGTTTTATTACAGCCCAAAATACAGTGTTAATGTTATTGGAGATATCAACAATATTGGTGAACTAGCCTTTACGCGTCGTGATTATTTTAATTTTGCAGGTGGTTTTAATCGACCTAGTCAAACGAGTGGTACCAATTTAAATTTAAGCGACAATGGTTTAGACTTTTTATCCCTTCAAAATAATCGAGCCAAAGAAATAAATGCCCGTTTTGGTGCTGCAAATTTTAGTTATTCTCCGAATGATAAATTAGATTTAAGCGGATTTGGAATTTATACGGGAAATAAAATTCGATTACAGGAAAACAGTAATGTCATTTATAATGATCCAGAACTAGGAATTCCTGATGAAAGCACTGAAAGTAATACCACACAACGTAGTGATTTGGGGATGTTGAAATTAAGTGCTAAATACAAACCGAATGCTAGTAACCAATTGGATTATGAAATTTTAGGACGTATGTCTCAAGAAACACAAGAGCAAAATGTGTTTTCTACCGTTATTGGAGGAATTGCTCAAAATGAAGAGACAAACCCATTTAGTCTTAATCAGAATTTAAATTACTATTACACCTTAAATGAAAATAATATTTTTGCTTTTGAAGCCACTCACCTTTTAAAAGACGAAGACCCATTTTATAATGCACTTTTAGCCAACGATCCAACAAATAATGCCGATATGCCAAACGATCCTTATGATGATACGGCTGAAGATTTAGGGATGGATCAAAATCAATTTATTTACGATTTATCTCAAAACAAACGCGTTAAATCCAATCAATTGGATGCCAAGTTAGATTACTGGAACGTGCTAAACAATAAGAGTAATATAAACGTAACTTTTGGAACTATTTTAAGTAATCAGAAGTTTAATTCTGATATATTTCAAACACTAGATGATGGATCTATCTTCAATAATCAACCTGTAAATTATAATCCCGAGAATGATATTAACTATACCTTCACCGATTTGTATGTTGGTTTACATTACCAATTAAAAGCCGGAATTTTCACATTCACTCCTGGTTTATCGGCTCACGCTTATAGTGCCAAGAATGAACAATTTGGTGTGGAATACAAAGATAATTTCTTCAGAGTTTTACCAGATTTTAACACGCGTATTCAATTTAAAAAGAGTGAAACCTTAACGTTTAACTACCGTATGCAAACGCAGTTTACAGACGTTAATCAATTAGCTGAAGGATTGGTGTTAAATAGATACAATTCATTCTTTACGGGTAATCAAGAATTAGAAAGTTCATTGGCTCATAATTTAAGCTTAATGTATTTTAGTTTTAACATGTTCAATTATACCAATGTATTTGCTCGTGTGAATTACACAAAAAATATTGATAGAATTAGAACCGCTTCCCAGTTTCAATCTGGTAGTGTAATTAATGTTGGAACACCTTTTAACTCTAATTTTGCTGACGAAAGCTTTTCAGCTAATGGTCGTTTTCAACGTGCTTTTGGAAAACTTCGTGCAACTGCACAAGCTAATTTTAGTTATGCTAAGTTTAATCAGTTTATTTCCACTAGAGATAATCCAGGCGAGCTTACCCGTTCGGTTAATGAAAACTACAACCAATCATACACAGCGTCTTTACGGTCAAATTACCGGGAAGCACCAAATTTTGAAGTAAGCTATACCTACGGAATTCAAGATAACGACCAAGGTACGAGACGAACCAAGTTTTATACCAATGCGCCAAAATTAGAGTTTGATGCCTTAATTTGGAAAGCCTTTACCTTAAAATCCAGTTACGAGTATAACGTGTTAAGTGATGAAGCTGGTAAAATTAATAGTTTTGATTTCTGGGATGCATCATTAGCCTACCGAAAAGATGCAGATGCCAAATGGGAATTTGAAATGAAGGCAACTAACTTGCTAAATACCAAATCGCAAAGCCAAACAAATGCAGGTTCTTTATCTGTAAGCACTAACGATTATTATATTCAACCGCGCTTTGTAACATTGCGCGTTATATACAACTTATAATTAATCAGCACAACACAATTAATTAGGCTGTCTGACAAGTTATTATTCTGATATTTAGAATAAAAATTCACTTTTCAGGCAGCTTTCTTTTTTGGGTATTTCACTTCTGTTTTTCCAGCTTATTATACGGTCTGTCTCATAGAAATGTTGTATTTTGATAGGTCACAATTTATTAACTAAAATTAGAATTATGAGAAACATTTTTAAACACGGTTTGGCTACTTTAGTTATGGTTTCCGTAGGTTTTATTCATGCACAAAATACGGATGCTGTTGTTGAAAGTATTATAAAAGAAGCTACTGAAAATTCACAATTAGAACGTTTAGCACACGAAATGTTAGATGTAATTGGTCCGCGTTTAGTGGGAACACCACAAATGAAACAGGCCAATGATTGGGCTGTTGCTCAATATGGGAAATGGGATATTTCAGCTAGAAATGAAAAATGGGGAGAATGGCGTGCATGGGATCGTGGTATCACACATATTGATATGGTGCACCCAAGAATCCAATCGTTAGATGGTATGCAATTAGCTTGGAGTCCAAGCACGGGATCCAAAGGAGTTACAGCAGAAGTAATAATACTCCCAACGGTTAAAGATTCTTTGGAGTTTAATAATTGGATGAAAAGTGTAAAAGGCAAATTCGTTATGACATCTATGTATCAAACTACGGGGCGTCCAGATTATAACTGGGAAGAGTTCGCAACAGACGAATCATTCGAAAAAATGAAAAAAGAACGCGATTCGCTCTCAACAGAATGGTATGCCAACTTGAAGAGAATGGGTTATAATTCAAGAAATATTAATCAAGCATTAGAAACGGCTGGAGCAGCCGGAATTATTACGTCCTACTGGTCTAAAGCATTTGGTTCTAACAAAATTTTTAGCGCAAGAACTGAAAAAATTCCAACCGTAGATATTGAGCTGGAAGATTATACCATGTTATATCGTTTAGCAAAATACGGTAGTAAACCACGTGTGAAAATTGTAGCGGAATCTAAAGATTTAGGTGTAGCTACAAATTATAATACTATAGCTGAAATAAAAGGTTCTGAAAAACCAGACGAGTATGTTATTATGTCAGCCCATTTCGATTCTTGGGATGGTGGAACTGGAGCTACCGATAATGGTACTGGAACATTAGTTATGATGGAAGCTATGCGCATTCTAAAAAAGGTATATCCAAAACCAAAACGTACTATTTTAGTTGGTCATTGGGGAAGTGAGGAGCAAGGTTTAAATGGGTCTCGGGCTTTTGTGGAGGACCATCCTGAAATTGTGAAAAACATTCAAGCCGTATTTAATCAAGATAACGGAACAGGTCGTGTTGTGAATCTTTCTGGTGCTGGTTTTTTGCATGCTTATGAGTATTTATCACGTTGGTTAGAGCCAGTTCCAAACGATATTTCAAAGCATATTGAAACTAATTTTCCAGGTTCGCCTAGTGGAGGTGGATCAGATAATGCATCGTTTTTAGCCGCTGGCGCGCCATCATTTAACTTGAGCTCATTAAGTTGGTCTTACTGGAATTATACATGGCATACAAATAGAGATACCTATGACAAAATTGTCTTTGATGACGTAAGAAGTAATGCTATTTTAACGGCTATTTTAGTTTATATGGCTTGCGAAGATCCAAATAGAGCATCTTCCGAAAAAATAATACTACCTGTTAACTCGAGAACAGGTGAGCAACGTACTTGGCCAGAGCCACGTTCACCACAGCGCAAAGGCGGTCTTAATGATTAATTAAACGCCGAGTTTAAAACAATTTTCCTCTTAATGTATTAAGGAAGATTGTAACAAGAACTCATAATGAATAACTAATGGATTCATTATGAGTTTTTTGTGTTTTAATGTGGACATTAGAGAAAAAAAGGAGCCGTTTTTTGCAAAAAGAAATAAAAACTATAATATATTTACGCTCGGTTTTGGGGAGATACTCAAGCGGCCAACGAGGGCAGACTGTAAATCTGCTGACTACGTCTTCGCAGGTTCGAATCCTGCTCTCCCCACTTTAACTCGAAAAATCCACACGGCCGTGTGGATTTTTTTGTGTTATAAAATGCGCGTGAGTTTACTCACAAGCGTATTTTATAACACAAAAAAATAAACTGCTTTTGCAGTTTGATTTTTCAATTTCCAAAAGAGTTAAGCAGGATCAGCGCAGCTAATCCTGTAATGTAACGCTTACTTTTCTGTTTTGTGTCTTTTTATGTTTTCAAGGAGTGGCTTTCAGGATCAGCGTAGCTAGTCCTGTAATTTAAGGTTTGATTTTTTTTATTATCAGAACCAAACCTTCAAGATCAGCGCAGCTAATCCTGCCTTTTATATAAAAGTTTTAATTAAAATCTGCCCAATTATCTAAATCTAATGTCCAATCATAATCGCCGTAATCTATCGAGAATTTTTCAGTGGTCGCTAATATAGCATAAGATTTCAGTATATCTTTTATGTCATTTTTAGAGCCAAAATCGCCTCGAAACCATTTAAACAAAGGTGAAATGGTTACAATTTTCTTTTCGTTATCATAGGTGGTTGTTTTTATTAAATAATTTCTAGAGCTCATATCAAACTGTGCTTCTAGCTTATCTGGCGTATAAATAGCGACAGGTGGACAATTTTTAGCACCACAATTTAAAACAAAATGAATTCTGAAATCGCGTTCGTCAACACGCAATGTGCGCTCAAATTTATTAGGAAACCATTTTCTAATTTTACCCAGTCCTAATTTCCATTGCGATTTTCTAATTATACCATGTTCAATTTTGTCAAAAGACACCATGTTGCCAGCAATAGCAATTTGTTTTTTCTTGAAAAAAGCACCTCGATCCTCAAACAATTCTGGTTTATCGGTTAATATAATTTGAATATAGGCATTGTATATATTCACCCAAAACGCTAGTTTTTCAGTATCCGTTTTTAATGCTGTGCTTAACGTTTCTAATGAGGTATTCTTTAAAATACCCTGAATGTCCTGTGTGTTTTGTCCACTTTTTATTTTTGTCAACAGTTGTTCGGAAAGCGCATTAAAGTTCGTTGGTTCACTTGTATCTGTTTGTGCTTCGCCCTGAACAGAGATTAATAGAACGGAAAGAAATAGGATGACTTGTTTTAAAATTGTTGTTTTCATGAATTTGTTTTTACGATGGGATTTTAGCTGCAAAAGTAAGTTAGTTATAAATCCACATCCTATAAATTTACGTATATTTCTTATATATGGTTTTAGTTAAAAGTATTTCAGTGATTATTCCGGCGCATAACGAACGAGATAACTTATTCGTTTTAGTACCACATTTAGTAGCTATTTCTCAAGGATTTAATGTTGAAATTATTATCGCCTTATCAGCGGAATCCCAGAGTATAAGTGCTAAAGATTTTCGGTGGAATGAGGTTTCTATACTTAGGTGTGCAAAAAAAGGTCGCGCCGTTCAAATGAATCAAGCAGCTAAAAGTGCTATGGGAGATATTCTAGTTTTCCTTCATGCAGATGTTTTACCGCCATTAAGTTTTTTTAAGAATATTCAAGAAACAGTTGCATCAGGTATGGATGCTGGTTTTTTCTCTTATACATTTGATTCGGATAATTTCTGGTTGAAAATAAATGCGCATTTCACCAAAACTGACGGCATATTTACTGGGGGTGGTGATCAATGTTTATTTATTAAAAAGTGCGTTTTTGAAATTTTAGGTACTTTTGATGAAGATCAAGTTCTAATGGAAGATTTCGAGTTTTTTAAACGAATGAAGAAGGCCAAAACACCCTACACCATTGTAAATAACGACTTAATTGTTTCGGCGAGAAAGTATCAAAACAATTCTTACCTAAAAGTTAACTTGTGTAATTTATTAATGGTTGTTTTATTCAAATGTGGCTATAAGCCCGAAAAATTAAAAACCTTATACGGCCGTATGCTTAAAACGACTTAACACAAAAAAAGCCTCACAAAAAAATGTAAGGCTTTTAGAGATTTTTAAGGGTGATATTATAGGTCGAATGCGGCTTTTACTTTATCCACATAGTCTAATTTTTCCCATGTAAATAATTCAACATCCAAGGTAATGGATTCACCATTTAATTGTTCAAATGTCTTGGTAATAGTTTCGTTCTTTCGTCCCATATGCCCATAGGCAGCCGTTTCACTATACATAGGTTGGCGTAATTTCAATCTGCTTTCAATAGCAAATGGTCTCATATCAAAAATTTCAGTCACTTTCTGTGCTATTTCACCATCTGTTAAATTAAACGGACAGGTTCCATATGTGTCAATATAAATAGAGGTTGGTTTTACCACACCAATAGCATAACTAACTTGTACTAAAATTTCATCTGCAATACCAGCGGCAACCAAGTTTTTGGCAATGTGTCGTGTTGCATAAGCAGCACTTCTATCTACCTTACTTGGGTCTTTGCCTGAAAACGCACCACCACCATGGGCACCTTTTCCTCCATAGGTATCCACAATAATTTTACGACCCGTTAAACCGGTGTCACCATGTGGTCCTCCAATAACAAACTTCCCTGTTGGGTTGATATGATAGGTGATATCGTCATTAAATAATTCCTGAATATGCTCCGGAAGTTTTACAACCACGCGTGGAATTAGTACCTCTTTAATGTCCTTGTTTATTCGTGCTATCATTTCCTCTTCAGCTGCATTTTTATCTTCAGCAGATTTGGATTTTGGTAATACAAATTCATCGTGTTGTGTTGAAATGACAATAGCTTCAATACGTTGTGGTACATTGTCATCACTATACTCTATAGTTACCTGACTTTTAGAGTCAGGACGTAAATAGGTGATGTCTTTTTCTTCACGACGTAATTCTGCTAATTCTAATAACAATCTGTGCGATAAATCTAAAGCCAATGGCATATAGTTTTCGGTTTCGCTTGTCGCATAACCGAACATCATACCTTGATCTCCTGCACCTTGTTCTTCTTTACTCGCGCGATCTACACCTCGATTAATGTCTTCTGACTGTTCATGAATGGCAGAAAACACACCACACGAACTACCATCAAACATATACGCGCCTTTGGTGTATCCAATTTTATTAATGGTATCACGTGCAATTTTCTGAACGTCTAGGTAGGTGTTGGATTTTACTTCGCCTGCTAAAACAACTTGCCCCGTTGTTACTAATGTTTCACAGGCTACCTTTGATTCGGGATCAAAAGCTAAAAAATTATCAATTAATGCGTCACTTATCTGGTCGGCAACTTTATCTGGATGTCCTTCAGAAACACTTTCCGAAGTAAATAAATATGGCATAGTTTCACTTATTTATGCGTTAAACACTGTGAAAAATTATGTGATTGCTGTGGCCTGCTAGAGTAGTAGAATTGAACTGCTTTAGCATTTTTTTATGAGGTTGCAATCAGACAAATTTTTCCTCTTAATTATTACGCTGCAAAAATAAGAAATTTAAATGGAACAAAATTTTTTTAGACTTTTTTTCACATTTAATTTGGTTATTATGAATTTGTATTGCAATATTTGTGCTCACAAAGTTCAAAAACTTACTGAAATGTTATCAAGAAAGGTGGAGGGATTAGACCCGTTGAAGCCTTAGCAACCCTTAGTTCTATACTATGAAGGTGCTAAATTCTACTTAATTTTCGATTCATTTATCGAAATATTGGATAGATAACTCAAACGAAATTACTCATCTGTGATTTCAATTTTCTTTTTAACATTTTTCTAATAGGTACGCTTCTAACGAGGCTTATTTGACTTTTGGTTTAATTTATTAATTCAAAAAAACTAGAAAAATGAGTATTCAAAATTTCGCAACAAAAGCGTTGCATGCTGGACATGATGTTCAGCAACATGGAGGAACCAAAGCCGTTCCTATTTATCAAACGACATCTTATGTTTTTAACAATTCAGAACATGCAGCTAATCTTTTTTCATTAAAAGAATTAGGGTTTATTTATACTCGTTTAAATAACCCTACGAATCAAATCCTACAAGATCGTTTGGCTGCCGTAGAAGGTGGTGTTGGCGCTGTGGTTTTCGCGTCGGGAACATCAGCAATTTCTACAGGGCTATTAACCCTTTTAAAAGCTGGAGATCATATTGTAGCTTCAAGTAGTTTGTATGGTGGCACATTTAATTTGCTAAATGTTACTTTACCAAGATTAGGGATTACAACCACTTTTGTAAATGCTGATAATCCCGACAACTTTGCAGCAGCCGTGCAAGATAATACAAGAGTTTTCTTTGTTGAGTCTTTAGGGAACCCAAAGCTTGATGTTTTAGATTTAAATGCTATTTCCGTACATGCAAAAGCAGCTGAAGTTCCTTTTATTGTTGACAATACTGTGGCAACTTCCGTATTAGTAAAACCCATAGAGCATGGTGCAGATATTGTTATTCATTCCCTTACAAAATACATTGGTGGTCAAGGAACTTCCCTAGGAGGCGCCATAATTGATGCGGGCACTTTTAATTGGGCAAATGGAAAATTCCCTGAATTTACAGAGCCTTCAGCAGGATATCATGGTTTAAAGTATTATGAAACTCTAGGAGCTGCTTCCTATACTTTTAAATTAATTTTAGAAGGTTTGCGTGATTTTGGTGGTGCATTAAGTCCAACCAATGCTTTTAATATTATTCAAGGTTTGGAAACATTGCCCATAAGAATTAAACAACATTCTCAAAATGCATTAGCATTGGCTAAATGGTTAGAAGACCAAGAAGAAGTAAGTTGGGTAAATTACCCAGGTTTAGAAAGTAGTAAATACAAATCTTTGGCAGATAAATATTTGCCAAACGGACAGAGTGGTTTAGTGACTTTTGGTGTTAAGGGCGGATTTGAGTCGGCAAAAACTATTGCAGACAACACGAAATTATTTTCATTATTAGCCAATATTGGAGATACAAAATCATTGATAATTCACCCAGCGAGTACAACCCATCAGCAATTAGATGCAGCGCAACAAGCAAAGGCAGGCGTAAGTCAAGATTTAATTAGGTTGTCAGTTGGTATTGAAGATCTAGAGGATTTAAAAGAAGATTTAAAAGCTGCTTTTAAAATAATTAACGAAGCCGTTTTACAAGATTAATTAAATTTTTATAGATACTAATTATGAGCGATTTAATATTTAAAGTACACGGAGAAAGTGCTTCTCCTGCGAAATTCATTGCCAAAACAAGGAATTTTAGACTAATAATAGACGAGCCAGAAGATTTAGGTGGTACCGATGAAAATGCCAATCCTGTTGAATATGTTTTAGCGGGTTTAGCTGGATGTGTAAACGTAGTTGGACACTTGGTGGCTAAAGAATTAGGGTTTACAATTAATACCTTAAAAATAGAAGTTGAAGGAAGTATAAATCCGAATAAACTTTTTGGAAGGTCTAATGCTGAAAGAGCAGGATTTAAACAAATTAGTTTAAAGCTAATTCCAGATACAGAAGCGCCCATTGAAACATTGGTAACTTGGTTGAAAATAGTTCAAGAGCGCTGTCCTGTTAAGGATAATTTATTGAACGCGACGCCAGTAAGTCTGGAGGTTGAAAAACAATATACCATTTAAAGCATGTCAAAATTAGAACACATCCAAATTCCACATTTCAAATTAGAGATTGGTAAGACAGTTACTTTAAAATTGTCTTACCAATTATTTGGAAAACCATTAGGGTCAGCCCCAATTGTGCTTGTTAACCATGCGCTTACGGGAAATAGTAATGTGTCTGGAGCCGATGGTTGGTGGAAAGATCTTATTGGAACAGCTAGAGTTATCGATACGCAGGTATATACGGTTTTAGCGTTTAATATTCCGGGTAATGGTTATGATAATTTTATCATTGAAGACTATAAGAGTTTTGTTGCCAAAGATATTGCAGCACTATTTTTAGTGGGGTTAAAAGCACTTAAAATCCATAAGTTATTTGCCATTATTGGCGGCTCTTTAGGTGGTGGTATTGCTTGGGAAATGTTAGTACTGAAACCAGATTTAGCATCACATTTTATTCCAATAGCTACCGATTGGAAAGCAACGGACTGGCTTATTGCCAATTGTCAAATCCAAGAACAGTTTTTAGTTAATTCTAGCAATCCGGTACACGATGCGCGCATGCATGCCATGTTATGCTATAGAACGCCAGCCTCATTTAAGGAGCGGTTTCAGCGAACTAAAAATACCGATTTACAGATGTTTAATGTCGAAAGTTGGTTGTTGCACCACGGTAAAAAATTGCAAGAACGCTATCAGCTGGCATCTTATAAATTAATGAACCAATTACTAAAAACAATTGATGTTACTAAAGGAGGTGAGTATAGTTTAAAAATTTTAGATGGCATTCAGGCCAATATCTATATTATAGGTGTCAATTCGGATTTGTTTTTTACAGCTGAAGAAAACCGCGAAACACAAAAATATCTAGCCTTAACACATCCTAATGTGACTTATAATGAAATCCATTCCATTCACGGACACGATGCGTTTTTAATAGAGTTCGAACAATTAGAAAAAAATTATTTCAGGAATTTTTAAACCTGAAACAAAAAGAAATAGAATGAAAATATTAAAATTTGGAGGGAAATCTTTAGCAAATGGCAACGGATTAGAAACCGTGCTTTCCATTATTGAAGCTAAAGTAAAAAACAAGCAGAATATAGCCGTTGTTGTTTCTGCTAGAGGAAATGCCACCAACCAATTAGAAGTTATTCTAGAAAAAGCAGCTGCCAAACAAATATATAAACCAGAATTGGAAGCATTTAAGAGCTACCAAATGGAACCTTTAAAGTCTATTGATTTTTCTGAAGAATTTTCCAAAATAGATACACTTTTAGAAGGCGTTAGCCTACTTGAAGATTATAGCGAAAAAATTAAGGATGAGGTATTAGCACATGGTGAATTACTCGCAACAAAAATTGTTACACAATTATTACAGGAGCGACACATAAAAGCACATGCAACAGACGCTAGAACTTTAATAAAAACCGATGCTAACTTTGGGGATGCGCAGCCTATTTTAGCTGTTTCTGAACAAAATGTAAAAGCGCATTTTGAAAAATATAATGGTGATACTGTTCATATTGTTTCCGGGTTTATTGCTTCCAATTTAAAAAATCAAACAACTACTTTAGGTCGGAACGGTAGTAATTATACAGCGTCCTTACTCGCTAATTATTTAGATGCCGAGGAATTAGAAAGCTACACACATGTAAATGGAATTTATACGGCTAATCCTGAATTAGTCGCCGATGCTAAAACAATTCGTCAATTATCTTATGAAGAGGCGAATGAGCTTGCCACGTTTGGAGCCACAATTTTGCATGCGAAAACAATTGTTCCTTTAATTGAAAAAAACATCAATCTTCGAATTTTAAATACGTTTAATTCGGAAGGCCAAGGAACTTTAATAACATCAAAATCAACAGTGGATGGCATTAAATCGCTTTCAGTTTTAGATCATGTGTCTTTAATAAATTTTGAAGGCCGAGGACTTTTGGGAAAAGTAGGTGTGGATGCTAGAATATTTAAAACCTTAAGTACACATCGTATTAGCGTCAGTATTATTGCTCAAGGCTCGTCAGAACGTGGGATTGGTTTTATTGTTTCCGCAAATAGAGCAAAAGATGCGGTTGTTGCTTTGGAACATGAGTTTGAGCATGAATTTCAAACGAATGACGTGCATAAAATTTCAATTATAGACGATGTTTCCGTTATTTCAATTATTGGATTGGATTTAAGTAAATTTCATCAACCCTATAATGCGCTTATAAAAAACCAAATTGTGCCTTTATTATTCAACAATACCATTTCTGGTAAAAATGTGAGTTTGGTGGTTAAAAAAAATCAATTGCATAAAGCTTTAAATGTTATTCACGGGCAGGTATTTGGCGTAGCAAAAAAAATAAATATCGCCATCTTCGGTAAAGGCTTGGTTGGAGGAACACTTATTGAACAACTATTAGAAAATACAGCGTCTATTTTAAAGCGAAGGAACATTCAGTTAAAGATATTTGCCATTGCAAACTCAAAACAAGTGCTGTTGAATGCTTCAGGAATTAGTGGAAATTGGAAACAAGATTTAGAGTCTGAAGGTCTTACTAGTACACAGGTAGAAACCATTATTGATTACGCGAAAAAACATCATTTAGAAAATTTAATTGCCGTAGATAATACAGCAAATACTGATTTTATTGATAATTACATCCCATTAGTGGAGGCTGGTTTCGATTTGGTGTCTTCTAATAAAATTGCCAATACGGTTTCTCATAATTTCTATAAAACCTTAAGAGCTAAATTAGCCGAAAACAAAAAAGAATATCTATATGAAACTAATGTAGGTGCAGGATTGCCTTTAATAGATACCATTAAATTATTACATGAATCTGGTGAAAACATTACAAGAATAAGAGGTGTTTTTTCTGGTTCCTTAAGTTATTTGTTCAATACATTTTCATCTGAAAGTAGACCTTTTTCAGAAATTCTTCAGGAAGCCATTGGTGAAGGATACACGGAGCCAGATCCAAGAGAAGATTTATGTGGAAATGATGTGGCTAGAAAGTTATTAATCCTAGCTCGTGAGTTGGATTTAGAAAATGAATTTGAAGATATTCAAATAGAGAACTTAATTCCTCAAGAATTTAGGGATATTCCTGCTTCTCAATTTTTAGGAAATTTGGATGCTTTAAATACAGTTTTTCAAAATAAAAAAGAGTCACAAAAATCAGATCACGTCTTAAGATATATTGGTGATTTGTCGGGAGATTTATTTAAAAGTAAAGGGCAGCTAGACGTGCAATTGGTTTCTGTGCCAAAAATTTCACCTTTGGGAGCATTAAAAGGTTCGGATGCTATTTTCGAAATATTCACCGAGTCATATGGCGAAAGGCCTCTAGTTATTCAAGGTGCTGGTGCTGGAAAGGCAGTTACGGCTAGAGGTGTCTTTGGAGACATTTTACGATTGGCTAAAAACAGCAACTAACAGAATTGAATTAATTACCAAAAAGGGAAATTAAACTGATTTTTTAATTAATAAGTCAAATTTATAAGCAGAAAAAATAATGTGTATTAATATGATTAAGAATCCTTATTTTTGACGAAACATGACGTATTTATGAAAATATCAAAATTAGCCGAAGGTTTAAAAGGTTCGGAGATTATTAAAATTGCTGGTGAAGTCAATGCTTTAAAAGCACAAGGGGAAGTGGTTTACAATCAAACTATTGGCGATTTTGATTCAGGTATTTTTCCCATTCCTGATGAATTGAAAGCTGAAATTATTACGGCCTACAATGATAACCAAACCAATTATCCGCAGGCCAATGGAATGGAAGCCTTGCGTTTTAGCGTTTCTGACTACTTATCAAGAAATTTAAAATTAGACTATTCAAAAGATGAAATCTTAATTTCAGGAGGAGCAAGACCTTTAATCTACGCAGTTTATCAAACTATTTTAGATTTGGAGGATACCGTTTTGTATCCTGTGCCTTCTTGGAATAATGATGCCTATTCCTATTTAGCTCGTAATAAAGCTGTGGTTGTCGAAACCAAGGTTGAAAATAATTTTATGCCAACAGTTTCTGATATAAAACCGCATATTCAACAGGTTAATTTAATTGCTTTATGTTCGCCTTTAAATCCTACAGGAACAACGTTTACTAAAGAAGCGCTTTTAGAAATTTCAGAACTCGTTATTGAAGAAAACAAACGTCGAGCCAGCCAGGATGAAAAACCGCTTTACATATTATACGACCAAATTTACTGGCAGTTAACTTATGGCGAAACTATACATTACAACCCAGTAGAATTGGTGCCTGCCATGCGGGATTTTACCATTTTTATTGATGGAATTTCTAAAGCATTTGCGGCAACAGGTGTCCGTGTTGGTTGGGCTTTTGGTCCTGTCCATGTTATTAATAAAATGAAAGCCTTATTGAGCCATATTGGTGCTTGGGCACCCAAAGCAGAACAATTGGCAACGGCCTCGTATTTAAATCAGACGGAAGTAGTTCAAGATTATTTAACACATATTAAAACCGAATTGAACGATAGATTAATTTCCTACTACCAAGGTTTTAAAGCACTACAAACTAAAGGGTTTCCTGTGCGTGCCATTCAACCCGAAGCTGCTTTGTATTTAACGGTTCAGTTTGATTTAATAGGAAAAACAACGCAAGAAGGGACAACCCTTAAAAGCATTCAAGAAGTAACAAGTTTTCTACTGCATGAAGCAAAATTAGCTATTGTCCCTTTTTATGCTTTTGGGACTTCTACAGATTCCAATTGGTTTAGATTATCAGTAGGAACAGCGAGAAAAGAAGATATTGAAACGGTTTTTGAACTGCTAGAAAATGCACTTCAGAAATTAAAATAAGATGCTTTTAAGAAATTACATACATTTGCGCCACAAGTTTTAGAATGAAGCACCTGTTTACTTTTTTATGTTGTATTGGTTTTGCTGCGCTTTTTGCACAAGATAAACCGACGAATTCCTATTTCGACTTAAATTATTTTAAAGGAAATATAGCCCTTCATAATAATGATATTTTACACCTTATTAAAGGACATCCGGAAGGTTTTATATTAAGTTGGAATAAAAAAACTTTTGGAAACGAAGATTGGGAACAGCGCTATGGCTATCCAGATTATGGTGTGTCATTTGCTTACCAAGATTTAAAGAATGATGTTTTAGGAACTAACTATTCGCTTTATGCGCATTATAATTTCTACTTTTTAAAACGGAATTTAATGTTGCGCATTGGGCAAGGTTTAGGCTATACAACCAATCCGTATGATAAAGTGGAGAACCCTAGAAACAATGCCTTTGGAACATCCCTTTTAAGTAGCACCTATTTGTTGTTGAATTACAAGCGCGAACGGATTTTTGATAAGTTTGGTCTTCAAGCTGGATTTAGCTTAATTCACTATTCCAACGCAAACGTGAAAGCGCCCAATACCAGTGTTAACTCCATTACATTTAATCTAGGTGTTACTTATAATTTAGATGAAGAAGATTCTGAATACCAATACACCATTACCAAAGAAAAATTTACGGAACGCATTAAGTATAACATTGCTTTTAGAAGCGGAATTAATGAAAGTGATGTAGTAGGAAGTGGTCAATTTCCATTTTACATTGTTTCGGCTTATGCTGATAAACGTTTAGGACATAAAAGTGCCATTCAGTTTGGTGCAGATGTGTTTTTTTCCAAATTTCTAGAGGAATTAATTTATTATAAATCCGTTTCATTTCCTGAAGAGAATGTTACAGGTGATGAAGATTGGAAGCGGGTTGGATTATTTGTAGGTCACGAATTATTTATTAATAAAATGTCCATTGAAACCCAATTGGGCTATTATGTGTATTATCCGTATGATTTTGAAGGACAAACCTATATTCGTATTGGATTGAAACGCTATTTTGGCAAAAAATGGTTTGGCGCATTAACCTTAAAATCTCATGGTGCTAAAGCCGAAGCTGTTGAATTTGGTGTCGGAATCCGATTGTAATTTATGATTAAAAAACTCACATATCTCGTTGTATTATTTGCACTTTTCTCATGCAGTAGTGAAGATGCAAACGATTGTTTTCAAAACACAGGAACAACGATCCAGCAAACAGTGTTTGTTTCAGATTTTGAACGCATTTTAGTTAATCGTGATGTGGAACTTATTTTAAACGAAGCTCCAGATTTTTCCGTAATTATTGAAACGGGTGAAAATTTATTAAACGATGTGGAAGCAATTGTTGTTGGTAATCAACTACAATTAACCGACAATAACACCTGTAATATGGTTCGAGATTATGGTACAACTAAAATTTATGTGTCGGCTCCAAATATTAAGGAAATTAGAAATTCCTCACAGTTTGATGTATCATCAAATGGGGTATTGAATTATCCTGAATTAAAACTTATTTCTGAAAATTTTAAAGAACCCGATGCGTTTACTATAGGTAATTTCAGAATGACGCTAAACACCACAGATTTAATAGTGACGTCCAATAACTTATCCTCCTTTTATATATCTGGAACCGCTGAAGATGTTATTATTGGATTCTATTCTGGAATAGGCCGTTTTGAAGGTCGCGATTTAATGGCTCAAAAAATGCGTGTATATCATCGTGGTAGTAACGATATTATTGTGAATCCTATACAAGAACTTAAAGGTGATTTGTATGGAACAGGAAATCTTATTTCCGTAAATACGCCGCCAACGCTTGAAGTTACACAACATTATCAGGGTCGTCTTATTTTGGAGTAGTATTATTTAGTGGCTGTTAACTCCCGAAACAAACTTTCCAAACTCGCATTTTTCTGATTTAATTGCAGAATTTTCAATTCGTTATCATGAGCAAAATCAAACACATGAGAACGCATATCTTCAGCGGTTGCAAAAGTAATTTCATAAATAAAATCATGCACATTCACAACGTCTTTTACATGCGGTAATTTCTCTAGAAAAACGGTTTCTACACGATAATCAAATTCCACGATTACTATCTGTTCTTTATCGTCGCGCAGTTCTTTTAATGTTTTATTTGCTACAATTTCACCTTTATTGATAATAATAACGCGGTCGCACATGGCTTCCACTTCTTGCATAATATGTGTAGACAAGAACACCGTTTTTTCCTTACCTAAGGATTTAATTAAATTCCGAATATCCACCAATTGGTTTGGATCCAGACCCGTTGTAGGTTCATCTAAAATCAACACATCCGGATTGTGTAATAAGGCATTTGCTAAACCCACACGTTGCCTATATCCTTTGGAAAGTTGACCAATTTTTTTATGGGCTTCAGGCGTTAATCCTGTTAATTCAACTACGTCTTGAATACGCTTTTTATCCACACCGTAGACTGATGCATTAAATGCCAAATATTCCTTCACATATTGGTCCAAATACAACGGATTGTGCTCAGGTAAATACCCAACACTTTGCTGAACGTTTTGTTTTTCAGAATTAACATCAAAACCATTTACTTTGGCGTGGCCTTCCGAGGCCTCAATAAAGGTGGTTAAAATTTTCATCATGGTAGATTTTCCAGCGCCATTTGGGCCAAGAAAACCCACGATTTCCGATTTATTAACTTTAAAAGAAACTTGATTTAACGCTTTTTGAGAGCCGTATAATTTGCTGATGTTTTCAACTTCAATAGACATAAAGTAATTACGTTTTTTCAAAAATAACATATAAATATGAAATGGAACGTACAACGAAAACCTTATATTCTTAAAATAAATAAAAAAGATTTTGTTTTTTCATTTTATTAACTACTTTAGCCTTTCGAATTATGAACACAAGTACGAATAACACATATTACAATTGGTATTATTTCTTTTTTAACAAAAGGAACGAGACGCTGTATGTGTAATTTTTAATCATAAAATTAAACTATTTAAAGTCTCGATGTTAATCGGGACTTTTTTTGTTTATACTAGTTTGGTTTTGAAATGTAATAAAGAAAACAACATGACAAAGGCAGTAGCCATACAAGGAATACAAGGGTCATTTCATCATATTGTTGCACAGCAATATTTTGGAGATTCAGTCCTATTATTGGAGTGTTTATCATTTGATGAAGCTGTAAACTCCTTATTAAACAAGAAAACAGATGCCGTTGTTATGGCGCTTGAAAACTCTATTGCGGGATCTATTATTCCCAATTATGCATTAATTGATACGCATGATTTACATATTGTAGGCGAGCAGTATTTGGATATTCAACACCATTTAATGGCTTTGCCAAAACAAGAAATTCAGGATATTAAAGAGGTGTATTCGCATCCTATGGCTTTGTTGCAGTGTAAAGCATTTTTTAAAACACATCCACATATAAAGTTAATTGAAGATAAAGATACAGCTGAAGTGGCTCAACGCATTCAAACGCAGCAATTAAAAGGTGTTGCAGCTATTGCAAGTCAATTAGCAGCCGATTTATTCAAGTTAGAAATTTTAGCTAAAAGCATTCAAACCATTCAGCGTAACGAAACTCGTTTTGTGATTGTAAAACGTGATAATGCAGACTTTTCGAATGAAGAAACCAATAAAGCGTCTTTAAAATTCGAATTAGAACACAAACGTGGCAGTTTAGCAACTATTTTAAATGTGATGAGCGATTGCCAATTAAATTTAACCAAAATACAATCGCTTCCAAAAATTGAAACTCCTTGGAAGTATGCTTTTTTTGTGGATGTCACTTTTGATTCCTATAGCAATTTTCAAAAAGCAAGCTCAATACTAGAAATTATGGCCCAAGACTTCAAAATCTTAGGACAATACAAACACGCAAAATAATGATTGAATTAGCCAATCGCTTACAAACTGTAGAGGAATACTACTTTTCAAAAAAACTACGAGAAGTGGCATTACTCATGGCAAACGGAAAGCCTATAATTAATTTAGGTATCGGAAGTCCGGATTTAAATCCACCACAAAAAGTGATAAATACTTTAACGGATAGTTTTAAACATCCTAAAGCTAATCAATATCAAAGCTATCAAGGGTTGCCAGAATTTCGTGAAGCCATTGTGTCTTTTTACAGAGATCAGTATGATGTGTATTTAAGTCCTTCCACAGAAGTCCTTCCATTAATGGGAAGTAAAGAAGGTATCATGCATATTTCTATGGCATTTTTAAACCCGGGAGATCAAGTATTGATTCCTAATCCAGGTTATCCAACCTATACATCGGTCACTAAATTAGTAGGAGCGAAACCTGTTTTTTACGATTTAACGGAATCTTCAAATTGGCTTATAGATATTGAGGCGTTGGAAGAACAGGATTTATCTAAAGTAAAAATTATGTGGGTTAATTATCCCCACATGCCAACAGGAACGAATGCAAGTGATGCTTTTTTTACGCGACTTATTGCATTTGCCAAACGGCATACTATTTTAATAATTAATGATAATCCATACAGTTTTGTTTTAAACAAGGAACCAAAAAGTATGCTTCAAATTGCAGGCGCTAAAGACGTGTGTTTGGAGTTAAACTCGTTGAGCAAAACCTTTAATATGTCTGGTTGGCGCGTAGGAATGGTGCTTGGAAGAGCAGAATATATAAACGCTATTTTAAAGGTGAAAAGTAATATGGATTCTGGTATGTTATTTGGCATTCAGAAAGCAGCTATTCAAGCTTTAAATTGCTCTAAATTATGGCATGTAAGTCTGAATCAGGTTTATGAAGAACGACGGCAACTTATTTGGAAATTGGCTGATGCACTAAATTGTACCTATAATAAAAACACGAGTGGCATGTTTGTTTGGGCCAAATTACCACCTTTTATGAAATCGGAAGAGTTTGTAGATTTATTATTAAAAGAGAAAAACATTTTTATAGCACCAGGAACCGTTTTTGGAAGTAATGGTGAAGGTTATGTGCGTTTTTCATTATGTGCAAGTACCGAAATAATTGAAGAAGCGTTAGCTAGAATTTAATACTATGAAAAACATATATATTATTGGTGTTGGATTAATTGGCGGAAGTATAGCCAAAGATATCAAGCATTTGAATCCTGAAATTACCATTTTTGGAATCGATACAAATGAAGACCATTTAAATGACGCTTTAGCATTAAAAATAATTGATGAGAAAGCAGAGTTTGAAGATGTAAAACATGCAGATGCCGTTATTTTAACCATTCCTGTAGATGCAGCCGTAACGGTTTTACCAAAAGTATTGGATTTAGTGCATGATAATGCTTTGGTTATGGAAGCAGGCTCTACTAAAGTGGCTATTTGTAAGGCTGTTGAAAATCATCCAAAACGGCGAAACTTTTTAGCAACCCATCCTATTGCAGGAACGGAATTTTCAGGCCCAAAAGCAGCATTTGCTGGTTTGTTTCAAGGAAAAACAAATATTATTTGCGAAGTAGAAAAAACAGCATTTCAATTGCAGGAGCGTGCATTAAGTATTTTCAAAATTATGGGTATGCGCATTCGGTATATGAATCCGGAGGCACATGATAAACATATTGCCTATGTCTCGCATTTATCGCACATCAGCGCGTTCATGTTAGGCAAAACGGTTATTGAAAAAGAAAAAAATGAACGCGATATTTTTGATATGGCAGGAAGTGGGTTTGCATCTACAGTGCGATTGGCAAAAAGTTCGCCAGACATGTGGACACCCATTTTTAAGCAAAATAAAACCAATGTTATAGAAACTTTAGACGAATATATTCAAAACTTAACCACGTTTAAAACCTATTTAGAAACGGATCGTTTTGAGGAAATTCACAAAGAAATGTCGGTTACAAATTACATTAAAGATATATTAAACGGAATACAATAAGCTAAAATCAAATTCCAAAAACTAAAATCCAAAACGGATTTACTTTAAAAGCAATTGGAGTTTGTTTTTTCGAAATAAAAAAAGAAGATTATGGAAAATAAAAAAGAATTAGGAACCTGGTTACATAACTTCGGATTAGATCATCCGTTAGTAATAGCTGGGCCTTGCAGTGCAGAAACAGAAGGACAAGTTTTAAAAATAGCCCACCAATTAAAAGATACAGATGCTACAGTTTTAAGAGCAGGAATTTGGAAGCCACGCACAAGACCTGGGAATTTTGAAGGTGTTGGTGCTTTAGGTTTAAAATGGTTGCAAAAAGCTAAAGAAGAAACGGGGATGTTAATTGCAACGGAAGTAGCTAATGCCAATCACGTGGAATTAGCGTTAAAACATGATGTTGATGTACTATGGATTGGTGCACGCACAACCGTTAGTCCGTTTATTGTTCAAGAAATTGCAGATGCTCTAAAAGGAACGGATAAACCTGTTTTGGTAAAAAACCCTGTGAATCCAGATTTGGCTTTATGGCTTGGCGCTGTGGAGCGGTTTTATACGGCTGATATTAAAAATTTGGGTGTTATACATCGCGGGTTTTCAACCTATGAAAAAACACGTTACAGAAACAATCCAGAATGGCAATTACCAATCGATTTGCAAAATCGGTTTCCAGATTTACCGCTAATTTTAGATCCATCGCATATTGCTGGGCGTCGTGATATTATTTTCGATTTATGCCAAACGGCCCTCGATTTAAATTATGATGGTTTAATGGTAGAAACCCATTTTGATCCAGACAATGCGTGGAGTGATGCTGCCCAGCAAATTACACCAGCAACGCTGGTTCAGTTTATGGACGATTTAAAGATTAGAAAAGAAACAGGTGAAGCCACCGAATTCAAAAATAAAATCAATACCATGCGAACGCAAATTGATGTAATTGACCATCAATTAATTGATATGTTCGGCAAGCGTATGAAAGTGGCTGATGATATTGGAGCGCTTAAAAAAGCACATAACGTTGCTGTTTTACAAACTAAACGTTGGAATGAAATTTTAGGTAAAATGATTCTCCAAGGCGAAGAAAAGAATTTAAGCGAAGAGTTTATTTTACGAGTTTTTAAAGCCGTACACCAAGAATCGATAAACCATCAGGAAAAAATTATCAATAAGTAAATCATGTGTTTTTTTACCGATTAATTTTTCGCTAAAAATTAATATCGCATCTTTGTAATAATGACAGGAATCGTTTATAAATCTACAGGAAGTTGGTACACCGTAAAAACGGATTTAGGTGCCGTTTACCCATGTCGTATTAAGGGTAAGTTTCGAATGAAAGGAATCAAGAGTACCAATCCGGTAGCTGTTGGTGATCGTGTGGATTTTGATCTGGATTATGACAATAACGAAGAGCCTGTTGGTGTGATAACCCTAATTCATGATCGGAAAAATTATATTGTTCGAAAATCGGTTAACCTATCCAAACAAACCCATATAATTGCTGCCAATATTGATCAGGTTTTTTTATTAATAACCATTGATAATCCACCAACATTTACAAGCTTTATCGACCGGTTTTTGGTGACGGCTGAAGCGTATTCCATCAAAACGATTCTGCTTTTTAATAAAGTAGATACCTATGACGAAGACACGTTGAATGAGGTGAAATATCTAGCTCATGTATATCGGAAAATTGGCTATGATTGTATTGGTATTTCGGCAACAACTGGAAAAAATATTGAAAAGGTTAAAGGTTTAATGACCGGGAAGGTTAGCATGTTTGCTGGACATTCAGGAGTTGGAAAATCTACTTTAGTCAATGCCATTGAGCCGGAATTGGATTTGAAAACAAAAGCTATTTCAGCGCAACATTCGCAAGGGCAACACACAACAACTTTTGCTGAAATGTTCGACTTAAGTTTTGATGCCAAAATTATTGATACGCCAGGCATTAAAGGTTTTGGTGTGGTAGATATGGATAAGGAAGAAGTTAGTGATTATTTTCCAGAGTTTTTCGCCTTAAAACAAGACTGCAAGTTTAATAATTGTATTCATGTAGAAGAACCACATTGTGCTGTTAAAGATGCCTTGGAAGCTAATGACATTGCCGCATCGCGTTACCGAAGTTATCTACAAATCCTAGAAGGTGATGAAGATCATTTCCGAACGGAAGAATGGATGAAATAATATTTAAAAACCAATCACTATTATTCCCCAAAAATTAATTTCTTATTTACATGAAAGCAGTTATTCAAAGGGTTTCTCAAGCAAGTGTTACAATTAATGATGATAAAGTAGCGTCTATAAATTCTGGTTTAGTGGTGTTATTAGGCATTGTAAATGACGATGCAGCCGAAGATATTACGTGGCTTTCCAATAAAATTGTGAATATGCGTATTTTTCCAGATACAGAAGGCGTCATGAACAATTCCATATTAGATAATCAAGGTGATATTATTGTAGTCAGTCAATTTACGTTACATGCCAATACAAAAAAAGGTAACAGACCCAGTTATATAAAAGCGGCAAAGCCAGATGTGGCTATTCCGTTGTATCAGGATTTTATTAAGCAAATGGAGACGGTTTTAGGAAAACAGATTCAAACGGGTGAGTTTGGTGCCGATATGCAAGTGGCATTAATTAATGATGGCCCTGTTACGATTATTATAGATACTAAAAACAAAGACTAATGAATATTGAAAATGCACAATTAGCCGTTGATGAATGGATAAAAGAACATGGTGTTCGGTATTTTAACGAGTTGACCAATATGGCACAACTAACTGAAGAAGTTGGGGAAGTTGCTCGAATTATTGCCCGTCGTTATGGCGAACAAAGCGAAAAAGAAAGCGATAAAAATAAGGATCTAGGCGAAGAGTTAGCCGATGTTGTTTTTGTGGTTTTATGTTTAGCAAACCAAACGGGTATTGACTTGCAAGCTGCTTTTGATAAACAATTAGATATTAAAACCAAACGCGACCATGAGCGTCATCAGAATAACCCGAAGTTGAAGTAGTTTATGAATCTCAAACTCCAAAAGTCAGTAATCAAAAACCAGCAATCTCCAATCAATATTACGGGTTCTAAAAGTGAATCCAACAGATTGTTATTGCTGCAAGCCTTGTATCCTGAAATTCAGATTCATAATCTATCCAATTCTGACGACACGGTTTTTATGGCAAAAGCGTTGTCTTCAGATTCAAATACTATAGATGTGCATCATGCTGGAACCGCCATGCGATTTTTAACGGCTTATTTTGCGGTTCAAGAAAACCGAACGGTGACCATAACAGGTTCCAAGCGCATGAAAGAACGTCCCATTCAAATTCTGGTTGATGCTTTAAATCAATTAGGAGCAGATGTTTCTTATCTTGAAAACCTTGGATTTCCACCTTTGCAAATAGAAGGTCGGAAACTAACTAACAATCAAGTGACTGTTAAAGCAGCTGTAAGTAGTCAATATATTTCGGCTTTATTACTTATTGGATCTAAATTGGAAAATGGATTATATGTAACGTTAGATGGCGAAATCACGTCCATTCCATATATAAAAATGACCCTTCAGTTACTCAATCAGATTGGTGTGGAAACCTTTTTTGAAAATAATATTATTGAAATTAAACCATTAAAAGAATTAAAAAACAGCGAATTAACCGTTGAAAGCGATTGGTCTTCAGCTTCCTATTTTTACAGTTTAATAGCTTTAAGCCGTATGGAAACTGAAATTTCGTTAACATCATATAACATGGATAGTTTGCAAGGCGATTCTGTTTTAGCTAAAATTTACAAACAATTTGGAGTCTCAACATCATTTCAGGAGAAAAGCATCACACTAAAAAAAGTAGCTAAAATAAATTCTTCTGTAAACATAAAATTAGATTTAGTTAACGCGCCAGACATTGCTCAAACCATTGCTGTTTCCTGCTTCGGTTTAGGAATAGCGTGTCACTTAACAGGTTTACATACGCTCAAAATTAAAGAAACGGATCGGTTAGTGGCTTTAAAAACAGAATTAGAAAAATTAGGCGCTACTGTAATTATTACGGAAGATAGTTTGCAATTAAAAGCAACGACCACCATAAAAAAAGATATTGCCATAGATACCTACAACGATCATAGAATGGCTATGGCTTTTGCGCCATTAGCATTAAAAACAGACCTGGTTATTCATGATGCTGGCGTGGTTTCAAAATCATATCCGTCATTTTGGAACGACTTGAAAGCCACTGGAATTAGGCTATCTGAATAATAAATGGCTAAATACTTGACAACGCCTACTTTCAGGTTGTATATTTGCAATCTTTGCGAGTAAAATTATTAACTTCTAAAACATATACGTCTATCAAAAAAATGAAATTATCGCATTTTAACTTCGAGTTACCAGAGGAGTTATTAGCGGAATATCCTTCTGAAAACAGGGATGAGTCACGTTTAATGGTATTAAACAGAAAAGATCAAACAATTGAACACAAAATGTTTAAAGATATTATCGATTATTTTGATGAAGATGATGTCATGATTTTAAACGACACCAAAGTTTTTCCAGCAAGATTATACGGGAATAAGGAGAAAACAGGTGCGCGTATTGAAGTATTTTTATTACGAGAGTTAAATGAAGAACAGCGTCTTTGGGATGTGTTGGTAGATCCAGCTAGAAAAATCCGTATTGGTAATAAATTGTATTTCGGTGAAGGCGAATCTTTAGTCGCTGAAGTTATTGACAATACCACATCTAGAGGTAGAACACTTCGTTTTTTATATGATGGTTCTTACAGAGATTTCCGCGTAAAATTAACCGAACTTGGAGAAACGCCACTGCCTAAATACATCAAGCGTGAAGTGGAACCAGAAGATGAAGAGCGTTACCAAACTATTTTTGCAAAAAATGAAGGTGCCGTTGCAGCTCCAACAGCTGGTTTACATTTCTCGAGACATCTATTAAAGCGCCTAGAAATTAAAGGCGTTAAGTTTGCGGATGTAACCTTGCATGTTGGTTTAGGAACATTTAATCCTGTTGAGGTTGAAGATTTATCCAAGCATAAAATGGATAGTGAAGAAATCATTATTAAGAAACCAACAACAGATATAATTAATAAAGCAATTAAAGATAAAAAACGCATTTGTGCCGTTGGTACAACAGCAATGCGATCTGTAGAAAGTGCTGTTTCGTCCAGTGGAACCTTGAATGAGTTTGATGGCTGGTCCAATAAATTTATTTTCCCACCTTACGATTTTAGTATAGCCAATTGCATGATTACTAATTTCCATACACCAAAATCAACACTTTTAATGATGGCTTCCGCTTTTGCTGGTCATGACTTTATTAAGAAAGCGTATGATGAGGCTGTTAAAGAAAAGTACAAATTTTATAGTTATGGTGATGCCATGCTAATTATATAATAAACATGATTAAAGCCTTGTTTTTACAAGGCTTTTTCATTTTATTTTTTTACGTTTTATAGATCTTATATGAGTGATAAAAAAGATATCCGTGCTTTAACCAAAGACCAATTACGAGACTTTTTTGAAAAAGAAGGCGATCAAGCATTTCGTGGTAATCAGGTTTATGAATGGCTTTGGAGTAAATCGGCACATAGTTTTGCGGATATGACAAACTTGTCCAAGGAAACACGCGCTATGCTAGAAAATAACTTTGTCATTAACCATATTAAGGTGGACGATATGCAAAGGAGTAGTGATGGCACGATTAAAAATGCGGTTAAGCTACATGATGGGTTAGTTGTGGAATCGGTTTTAATACCTACTAAAACGCGCACAACAGCGTGTGTATCTAGTCAAGTTGGTTGTAGTTTGGATTGTAAGTTTTGTGCCACATCACGATTAAAGCGTATGCGTAATTTAAATCCAGATGAAATTTATGATCAGGTGGTTGCTATTGACAATGAAAGTAGACTTTATCATGACAGACCTTTAAGCAACATTGTGTTTATGGGAATGGGTGAGCCGCTTATGAATTACAACAATGTGCTGAAAGCCATTGATAAAATAACATCACCTGAAGGTTTAGGTATGTCGCCAAAACGCATTGTGGTATCCACGTCAGGTGTACCTAAAATGATAAAAAAAATGGCAGATGAAAAGGTTAAATTTAAATTAGCCGTTTCCTTACATTCCGCCATCGATGAGGTGCGAACATCTATTATGCCTTTTAATGCTACGTTTCCCTTAAAGGATTTACGCGAAGCTTTGGAGTATTGGTATGCACGGACAAAAAATAGAATTACCTACGAGTATGTGGTTTGGAAAGGAATTAATGATCAAAAAAAGGATGTTGATGCCTTAATAGAATTCTGTAAGTTTGCGCCTAGTAAGGTGAATTTAATTGAGTACAACCCAATTGATGATGGTATGTTTCAACAAGCACATGATGAGGCTATTGATATGTATGTAAACATGCTAGAAAAAAATAATATTACAGTTACCGTAAGACGTTCACGAGGTAAAGATATTGATGCCGCTTGCGGGCAGTTAGCCAATAAGAGTTCATAAAAAAAAGGCTACTTAATTATAAGTAGCCTTTTTAATTTAATAGTAGTTATTTATAATTATTCAATAACTATTTTCTTTCTTTTTTGTGCGTTAGAATTAGCATCTGTAACCTCTACAATATAAATTCCAGAAGCTAAATTGCCGGCATCAATGTTTTGAGATTCTAAACGTGTATTTCCGTTAAGAACTTCTTGTCCTGCAATATTCAAAATGCGATAATTAGCCTCTCCTTGAAGATTATAAATGGTTACTACTTTGTCTTTACAACCAATAAACATGGAATTTAATGCGAATTCGTCAGTGCTTAATAAAGTACCTACTAAACTGACATCATCAAAGTTTAAAATAAATTGATCAGAAACGTCATGATGTCTAAAAGCAATATAAATAGTTGAAGAACCGTCCAGAGCTGATAAATTTAAACTTCTATTAACAAATGCACCTGCTGCTGCCGCGTCGTTACCTAAATCTTCATTAAAACTTACAGTTATGGCTGGATTCATAAAGTCGGCAATGGTATTTCCTGTTGAAACATAAACGGTATACACCTCTGCAGAATAATCTGGATCTGCACCTCCTACTGAATAGTTTAAAACCATATCAATATTATTAGTTACATCAATAGCAGGTGATATGGCATAATTGTTTGGGAATAAAGCACCTGGTGTTGGATTCCATGATTCAGACGACATATAATTATTAATACCGTTTTGTGCAATACTAGGGTCATAAGCTATGAAATTAAAGCCGTCACCATCCTCGTCTAAAAGTGTCCAATCTGAAATGTCTTGATCCTCAAAATCATCCGAGAATAATTGTGCTTTGGCACTAAATGAAATGGTAAGACAAATAGTTAATAATAAAGTAATTTTCTTCATAATATTATTATTTTCGAGATTAATAAATAAAAATACAAAATTTAAATTATTTAAGCGATTTTCGTACGATTTTAACATGTTAACCAATTTATAGTTATGAATATGTTATTGTAGTATGCAGTTCTTTCAATTACCTCATTCTCTCAATAATCCTAATGGCTGTTTGCAATTAGTAGAACATGGAAACCACGGTATAGCTTATTATCTGATTTAATGGTTAATGTTTGAAGTTGGCGGATAAAAAGCCATAAAAAAAGCGCTACTTTATAATTAAAGTAGCGCTTTTATGTTTAATTAAAATAGTCGTTATTCTTTAACTATTTTAATTGTTTGCTTTTTGCCTTCAGCAGAAATATTCATAAAGTAAATACCATTACTTAATGTAGAAACATTAATCGTATTATTTACAATATTTGCTTCATTTACAAGTAACACACGCTGACCTAATTGATTGATTATTTCAACAGAATTAATGTTTAAAGTCGTCTTGATGGTTACATAATTGTTAACAGGATTTGGATAAATTGAAAACAATTCAAGCGTGTTTGTGTCAACAGATAATAATGGATCTTCTTCTGTTGTAAAGCTCCAAGTGCTAGATCCCACAGCTTCTCCAGCAAGATTTTTAGCAACTATTTGCCAGAAGTATTCTGTAGAATAATCCATTCCAGTAATATTTACCATATCATTTGGAGTGTTTCCTAATAAGTTAAGATTGTTGGCAGCATCACCTAAATAAACATCATAAGAAGTTGCAGCATCGCCAGTTGTAGCAGGACTCCAATCAAAAGCTACAAGATAGTCGCCATTTGTAGGGTCTACAAATACATCAACTGCGCCGTCAGCAGGTGTTGGAGTTGTTACTGGATTAGGAGCAGAACCTGTTGGCTGCTGAACCATTACATTGTCTAATGTCCAATAATAAGACCAGTCGCCTACCCATCTAAATCTAACTTGTGCATTAGTTACACCAGCCAATTCAGCAGAAACATCAATTGTTACAGCGCCAAGAGTAAAATAGTCAGGCGCAGGTACTGTAGTCTCATCATAAACAGCAACTTGTACCCATGATGTACCATTATACACTTCTACATAACCTTCGCCGCCATATTCCGTAAGAATAAGTTGATTAAAAGTTAATTTTATAACGGTTAATGCTGAACAATCAAAAGCAGGACTTATTAAAGCCGCATTTTCTGGTGCACTATCATTACCATAAGCATCACTATTGAACATGGCATAACTGCCAGAAAATCCAGCCGCACTGTATAAAACATCATTTGCCGCACCGAAGAATGGCGCTTCTCCACCTGTTTCAAAAGTCCAAACGCCTCCAGCTGCTAAATCCGTGTTAGACCAACCTGTTGGTGTAGAAAGACCAGCATCAAAATTTTCGTTTAAAACAACCTGTCCAAAAGAAAAGGAAATAGTCAATAAAAATAAAAATAAAGTAATTTTTTTCATGTTTGTTAATTTTAATTTTTAAAAAAAGTTAACGCCAAAGGTATTGTTTATTTTCACAAATCCCATAAGATTTTGGCTACAAAAAAAAATCTAAAAAGCTACTCGAATCCTTTTATTGAAAGGCCTGTATCAGGAAAGCATAAGTTCACTGATTTCGTGTTAGTTATGCCATTTACATATAAGATTTGGGTTCTAACCTTCAAATTCAAAACACCCTTAACAAACAATTGTTATAATTTTTTTTTAAATATGTGTCTACCAGAATCAATGTTAGTTTTTCACTGGCTTTTTTAGTAATTTCGCCATTCCACAATAGCCATATTTGCTTTTGAAAATAGTAGAACAAATAAAACAGCCGGTAGATTATGAAATGGAACTTTTTGAACAAAAGTTTCAGTTGGCTATGTCTTCTAAAGTGGCGCTGCTAAATAGGATTACCCATTATCTTGTTAATAGAAAAGGAAAACAAATGCGACCTATGTTTGTGTTTTTGGTTGCTAAAATGGTTTCCAATGGCGAAGTTAGTGAGCGTACATATCGGGGTGCATCCGTTATAGAATTGATTCATACAGCAACGTTAGTGCACGATGATGTGGTGGATGATAGTAATAGACGACGTGGTTTTTTCTCTATTAATGCACTTTGGAAAAATAAAATTGCCGTTTTAGTTGGGGACTACCTGTTGTCCAAAGGTTTGTTACTCTCTATTGATAATAATGATTTCGACTTATTGAAAATCATTTCTATTGCTGTTCGTGAAATGAGTGAAGGTGAATTGCTTCAAATAGAAAAAGCCCGAAAACTCGATATTACCGAAGCTATTTATTATGAAATTATTCGTCAAAAAACAGCAACTTTAATTGCAGCTTGTTGCAGCTTGGGTGCCGCATCCGTAAAACCAGATTCAGATCATGTAGAACGTATGCGTAAATTTGGAGAGCTTATTGGTATGGCGTTTCAAATTAAAGACGATTTGTTTGATTATGGTACCGAGAAAATTGGTAAACCAACAGGTATTGATATTAAGGAGCAAAAAATGACCTTGCCCTTAATTTATGTGCTGAATACCGTTTCTAAAAAAGATAAAAATTGGATTATCAATTCCATAAAAAATCATAATAAAGATAAAAAAAGAGTAAACGAAGTCATTGCATTTGTTAAAGAAAACGGTGGTTTAGATTATGCCATTGTTAAAATGAAAGCTTTTCAAGAGGAAGCTTTACAAATACTTAATACCTATCCTAAATCCGATTTTCGCGATTCATTAGAACTTATGGTGAATTACGTTATTCAGCGCAAAAAATAATTTTTTTTTAGCGTCAGGCAACCTTTAGTACAAAATTTGCGTCTTTATTAATAGAAGCTCTAATGAAAGCAATTTTGAAGGTTATTCAACTACATAAAAATAACACGAATCTTATTAAAAAGGCAGCTAAAAATAATCGCGAAGCCCAACAGGTGCTTTTTGATACACATGCGCCTAAAATGTTAAGCGTTTGCCGGTTTTATGTAAAAGATTTCCAAAAAGCCGAAGAAGTCATGCTTAACGGTTTCCTTAAAGCATTTACACATTTAAAACAATTTCAGGATACGGGAAGTTTTGAAGGGTGGTTGCGAAAAATTATGGTTCGCGAAGCTATTTCTTATTTGCGTCAAGCTAAAAAAATTGAATTTCCTGTAGATGATATAGAATCAAATCAATACCAAGAGAGTTATAATAATGTGCATAGTAATATGGATGTGGCGCAAATTCAACAATTAATTGATCAGCTTCCCGAAGGTTATAAAATAGTTTTTGTTATGTATGCTATTGAAGGCTACAAACATCAAGAAATTGCAGATATGCTTAACATTACGGAAGGCACCTCTAAATCGCAATTATTTAAAGCGCGAAAGCAGCTTCAACAACAATTACAAGTACTTAATTCATCGCAATATGGCACCAAATAAATTTGAAATTAATATAAAGAAAACATTGGAGGAACGTCAAATTCAACCGTCGTCTAATGCTTGGAATCAGTTATCGGAATCATTGGATAAGCAAGATAAAAAATCATCAAATACATATATCTGGTTTATCGGTATTGCTGCAAGTATTATTGGTTTGTTGTTTGTAGTGAATACTTTTCAACCTTTTCAGGAAATAGAAAAGACATCAAATCCAGTGGTAGTCGAAACATCTTCTGAAAATAATCTGGAGATTGATTCCAAAGTAGAAACACCAAAAATGGTTACTAGTTCTGATAAAGAAAACAGTAGTCTAGTTGAAGATTTAGCTACGAAGAGTTCCGCTAATTATCAAACTTCAAAAAGACAAAAAGTATCAGCAAAACGTTATGCCGCTGTGGATAAAGATGAGTCGCGTGAAGTGATTTCCAACAATACGTCTGATGTGGAAAAAACCTCTGAAGAGGCCAAACAAATAATTAACAACCAAGCGACTGAAAATATGATTGTCCAAAACGAAACTGCCAATGGGATTATTGATTCCGATTTAAATTTGGAAGTAGAAGCCTTATTGAAACAAGCAACATCCAAGGTTTCGTCTGTGTCAGGTTCAGATGAAACAAATTATACTATTAACCCCAATAATTTATTAGAAGACGTGGAAATGGATTTGGAAAAATCCTTTCGAGATAAAGTTTTTGAAACCATAAAAACAAACTTCACCATTGTAAAAACAGCGGTGGCCGACCGTAATAATTAATAATTCATCAATTTCAAATCAAACAGTTATGCAAAACAGTATTAAATATTTAGTAGGCTTTATGCTCACCTGTGTCGTATATGTTAATTACGCACAAGAAGTAAATAACAGCGAAAAAATTGAACAGCTCGAGAACCAGAAAACGCTAGTTCAAAATGAAGAAAAAGAACAGTTAAAACAGGCTGTGGAAGCTATTAATGTCCGCTTGGATAATAAGGAAATTTCTTATGAAGAAGCCTCCAAATTAAAATCGGCTGCAGCGGAAAAGCACGCATTAAATATTGAAAATCGTTTAACAATTATTGAAAATCGTATCGCATTATTAGAACGCAATGCGCATGTTACACAGGATACGGGTGCTAATTTAGACGGTTTTACATTGGAAATTGGCAAAAACAAGGATTCTGATGAGTACGACGTGAAGAGTATTTATATTGGACCAAAAACAAAAAAGAAGCCTGTTGTTTATGACCGGAGAACCACGAGTGATTTAGTTTTTGCCATCGGGTTTAATAATGCTATTATTGAAGGGCAATCCTTAAACGATTCACCTTACAAAATAGGAGGTTCAGGATTTGTGGAATTAGGTTGGGCTTGGAAGACACGTATTTTTGAAAACACGAATGCCGTTCGTTTTAAATACGGTTTATCTGTGCAATGGAACAAATTAGACATTAAAGATAATTTGTATTTCACGGAAGAAAATGACGTGGTTACATTGGAAGAACACCCACTAAACTTAAATAAATCAAAATTTAGAACAACCAATTTAGTCATTCCAATGCATTTTGAATTTGGGCCTTCAAAGAAAATAGAACGCGATGATTATTTTAGATATTCTACTTACAAGAAATTCAAATTCGGAATAGGAGGTTACGGTGGCATTGTCATGCAGTCCTTACAAAAATTAAAGTATGATGAAAATGGCAGTAAGCAAAAAGATAAATTTAAGGATTACAACACCAATAATTTTGTTTACGGTTTAAGTAGTTATGTGTCTTGGGGAAATGTTGGTATTTACGCTAAATATGATTTGTCAACCATATTTAAAGATCAAGCCATTGACCAAAACAATATTTCATTAGGATTGCGCTTTGACATGGATTAGATTTAAGTGTTATTTGAATTAGTAAAAAAGGCTTCAATGTAATTGAAGCCTTTTTGTTTGTTATTATTTAATTGCTTTTTCCAAGGCGTCTTTACCGCCAACAATAGGAAGTTGTAACGTTGTTTTATCTAAATCAATGGTTAATTCCGTTCCAGGTTTTGGCAATATGGTGTATTGATTATCACTAGAAAAAATCATTAACCCAATGTGTTGCCCTTTAGGAATAACTTGGTCATCTGGTTGTAAATCGAAATTAACTGTATAAAACTTGCTGGGTTTTAATGGTTCGCTCTCGGAAATAGATTTATGGTTTTGAGGATCTGCCCAACCACGCGTTATAATATTGTCTGTAATTTTGGCACCTTTTTCTCCATTCCACGGTAAAGACACTAACCAAACAGATAAGTTGGCAGCTGGTTTACTGCTAGCAAGTGTAACGGATATTTTGGCTAAACCAGAAATATGCAGGTCTTCGGTTAAAGTTGGTAATGTATATAATAACCTTTTTTTAGATTCTGATGCTTGTGCTAAATCTATTCCGGAAACTGTGGCATCATCAACCAAGGTTTCCTGTCCTTGTTTTTTTGCTGGTATTGGTGTTAAACGACCTGCTGTCTTGCCACCTTTTCCTAAATGAAGTGTTATATGTTTGGCATCAGGATTTGGATAATCTTCATAAGCCGTAGGTTTTAGTCTGTCGTCATTTTCACGAACAATCCATGCTTTCGCATCATTTTCTACACCATTATTAACACCATGCAAATAATGCGTAAACCAACGATTCATCATAGACATTGGGGGTGGACCTCCATGACCAAACTGGTGATAATAAATTTGAACGGGTAATCCCATGTCTTTAGCGGCTTGATAAATACGGTAGCTGTGTTCTGGCATCACATTCCAATCATTAAAACCGTGAGACATTAATAAAGCTGCTGTCATTGGCTTCATTTGGTTTAAATAATCACGTCCAGCCCAAAAGTCATTATAATCGCCAGTCACTCGATCCATACCATTTTTCATCTCCGTATCGCGAACAGTCCTATTATTATAAGCGCGTTTGGATTCGTCACCGCTATGAATAAAATCATATAACACATCAATATCTTCACCAAGATAACCACCTGGTGAGCGTACCAAACCATTAGAACGGTAATAATGATAGTATGATGTGTTTGGTGCCACAGGAATTATAGCTTCCAAACCTTCAACACCTGTTGTAGCCGCTGCCAATGGAATAGTTCCATTATAACTGGTTCCAGTCATACCTACTTTTCCAGTACTCCAAAAGGCCTCTACAGTTTCGTTACCATCCGGTGTTGTATAACCTTTTGCACGACCATTTAACCAGTCAATAACCGCTTTTGGTGCTAAAGACTCATTGATGCCGCCAACGGTAGGTGCACCCTGTGATAATCCCGTTCCTGGCGATGAGGAATGCACCACAATATAACCACGTGGAACCCACGTCCGAATTTGCGAATTGGAAATTATAGGGCGTTCACCAGTACGTTTTACTTCTACTTTGGTTCTTGGCTTTTCTTCCTCACCAAGTTCATGATTTACATTCCAGAATAAGCCGTCAACTTCGCCAGCAACACCAGCATAATATGGACTAGATTCATATACAATAGGAAGCTTTAAACCTTCAGTGTCGGTTTGTTTAGGTCGTGTAACTGCTACGTGCATCCGGTCCATCTTACCATCGCCATCCGTGTCAAAAGTAGTTTCAACCCATAAGTCATGACGAATCCAATCCTTTGTATTATTAAAGGCTTCGACTATTTGCGCTTCGCCATTTTCAAAAACAGGGATGGCTTTTTCTTGTGCACTCACCAAGGAAATACTAAATAAGGAGAGTATACTATATACAAACCATTGAACGTGTTGTTTCATAATAAAAATGCGTTTAATTATTTAAAAAAAAATAGAGTAACCAATTTAGTATTTTAATTGGCACATCAAAATTAGGTTATTCATCATTAGATTCTTGAAAGGCATCTTGAAATTCAATATCATCATCAACGACACCTTTAAAAGCTTCAATCCAGGCATTTTTAAAAATACTGGTAATTGTGGGCCACACTTTAGTCCCTACGTTATTTAAATCTCCTTCAATAGGAATTTTGGTTGCTAAGGTATCGGTTTTCTGATTTTTTAATGCGAATTTAAAGAATCCTATAAATCCTTCCCATAATGTTTCAATAAAATTATCGTCTTTACCAATTAGCACAGAGTCTGCTAAAAGCGGTTTCATATACCCCTTTAAATACCCGTCAGCTATAGCAATTTCGCTAAATAGACCAAAATTTCCACGTTCAAAATTGATGTTTGCATAATGTTTGGTAAAATCATTTAAAGCTGTCATATCTACTTTTTCCAAAGAAAAGGCAATATCCATATCTGGAACTTCTTTAATTAAGTTGACTTTACCATCCAATGTCATGTTTCCAGCACCAATAGATTTTCCAGTAGCATGAATGGGCGATGGTAGTGTTTTTTCTTTAGAAACCACATTGCGTAAATTATCAGCAGTAAATTCAACTTCTGTGAAATTCAAATCAATTTGTGGCTCTGCTTGCATTTGCAAAAATGAAAATTTTCCATTGTGAATTTCAAAATGGTTAATATCGATTGGAATAATTTCAGTTAATGCTTTAGTCCAATCGTCTGCATCAGCCTCCGGTGTGCCTGCTTCCGTTTCTTGATCCTCAAAAACATAACTAATTTCTGGGTTAGACATGATAACTTCCGTCACTATTTTACCTTTGAATAAGGATTTCCATTCGATAGAAATATCGCTTTTAGGAAATTTTAAAAACGGTATTTCGGTTTCTGCGTTTACTTTATTCAAATACAAACCATCAATAACATAGGCGCCGCGAATAAGTGCAATGTCTATATCTTTAACGTGACCATAATATCCCGGTAAATCTTTAAGTATGGAATTAACATGGTTTTTAACCAACGTAGGCAAATACATGCGAAAAGCGACTAAAAGGACAATTATTATAATGGGAATAGTATAACGTTTTCTACGATAAACCGGCTTTTTATTTTTTGGAGTCATTTTTAGAATTTAAAAATTTAAGATAACCAAATGCCTTATTATTTGACCTTTCTTTTAGAATGATTTAACATATTTTCAGTATTAAAACTATATTTGTAGCACGTTAAATTTTTTAAACTAAAACCCTTTCTTTTTGATTTCAAAATCCACCATAGATCAAGTATTTGAAACTTCTCGTGTAGAGGAGGTTATTGGCGATTTTGTACAATTGAAAAAATCGGGTAGTAACTACAAAGGTTTAAGTCCGTTTAGTGATGAACGTTCACCAAGTTTTATGGTGTCGCCAGTAAAACAAATTTGGAAAGATTTTTCAAGTGGGAAAGGCGGAAATGCCGTTGCTTTCTTAATGGAACATGAACATTTTACCTATCCGGAAGCTATAAAATATTTAGCGAATAAATACAATATTGAAATTGAAGAAACGCAGCAATCTAATGAGGAAAAGGAACAGGCTGATGCGCGAGAAAGTTTGTATTTAGTAAGCGAATATGCGAGCAAGTATTTTCAAAACATCTTACATAAAACAGATCAAGGAAAAGCCATAGGATTAAGTTATTTTAAGGAACGTGGTTTTACAGAAGAGACCATTAAAACCTTCAATTTAGGCTATTCTTTAGATGAATGGCAGGCTTTTACAGACGACGCTTTAAAAAAAGGTTATCAATTAGAGTTTTTAGAAAAAACGGGTTTAACCATTGTAAAAGGCGAAAAACAATTCGATCGATTTAAGGGTCGCGTAATGTTTCCTATTCAGAGTATGAGTGGTCGCGTTTTAGGATTTGGAGGCCGTATTTTAACCAGTGATAAAAAAGCAGCCAAATATTTAAACTCGCCAGAAAGTGATTTGTACCACAAAAGTAAAGTGTTATATGGTATTTTTCACGCCAAGCAAAGTATTGCCAAAGAGGATAATTGTTATTTGGTAGAAGGGTATACGGATGTTATTCAGTTTCATCAACGTGGTATTAAAAATGTTGTGTCTTCATCTGGAACGGCTTTATCGCCAGAGCAAATTCGATTAATAAATAGGCTTACCAAAAACATAACCGTCTTATTTGATGGTGATGCTGCAGGCTTACGGGCTTCCTTGCGAGGTATTGATTTAATTTTGGAACAAGGTATGAATGTTAAGATTTGTACGTTTCCTGCTGGTGATGATCCAGATAGTTTTGCCAAACAAAATACATTGGAGGAAATTACCACGTATTTAGAAGATAAAGCCCAAGATTTTATTCAGTTTAAAGCCTCGCTTTTGGTAAAAGAAGCAAAAAACGACCCTATAAAAAAGGCCGAAACCATCCGTGATATTGTAAACAGTATTGCAAAAATTCCAGATCGGATAAAAACGGAGATTTACATTCAGGAATGTGCCAGAATAATGGACATCAGTGAATCGGTTTTGTTTAGCACTTTGGCACAAATAACGAAAAAGGAAACCCAAGAAACTAATAAACAGCTTAAGCAAGAGCAAAAAGCTTTTGATGTTATTAAGAATGAACAACAGTCTGCTAAAAAAGTGGATGTTCAATATGAATTAGAACGGAAAATTATTCAAATACTCTTACTTTATGGGAATAAAACGGAAGATTTTGAAGATTTAATTCTGAAGGAAAACGATACGAATGAATTGGTTTTAGAACCTGTAAAGCATCAAGCTAAAGTGTTTGAAAAAATATATTTAGACTTACAGGAAGATGAAATGCAATTTACCAATGACACCTTCAAGGACTTATATTATACCATTATTGAAAGTTTAAATCAAAACCCAGATTTACAGATTGAGAACATAGTCAATACAGTTGAACCTTTAATGGCGTCAGAAATCACTACAATTTTAATGGAAGACGAGCGTCATTCATTGTCTGATTGGGAACGTAAAAATATTTTCCCTAAAGCTAAAAACACGACTATTGCACAATTAGTTAGTGAAACTATTTTAAGCTTACGCTGCTATTTAATAGATTTAAAAGTGCGTGAATTTCAACAAGAAACGTTAAGTAATAAGCAGGAAACAAACCGAAACATATTAGAAGAAGTCAAGGATTATTCGAGTTTAAAAATGCTGCTTTCAAGAAAACTTAATCGCGTTTTATAGCTCTAATAATTTAGCGCGACTAATTAAATCAACAATATTACTGACATTTAATTTTTTCATGAGTCGTGCTTTATAAGTACTCACGGTTTTTTCATTAATGTCCAATTCTTGCGCTATTTCTTTGTTTTTACGGCCTGAAGCTAATAGTTTTAAAACTTCAATCTCCCGCATGGAGAGTTTTTTGTAATAACTGCCCGATCTAGAACCGCGTTTTTTTGAGGACATTTGCTCGGCAATATCATTGCTTAAATAAACACTTCCGTCATGAACCTTTAAAATAGCTTCTTTAATTGTCATGATATCTACACTCTTCATCAGGTAGCCTTCAGCACCAGATTTAATAGTATTTATGGCATAAATTTCTTCTGGTTGTGCACTGAACATGATGGTTTTAACTTTCGGGAATTCTTTCCGTAAACGTCGCAAAGCCGTAATACCATTTAGTTTTGGTAAATCTATTTCACTTAAAATAATATCAACAGGGTGTTGTTTTAGGAAGTCAAAAATAGCTTCTCCATTATTGACACCTCCTACAACTTGAATCTGTGGTGATGTTACAAATAATAGTTCGAGCCCTTTTCTAACAATAGGGTGATTATCTACCACCAACAATTTGATCATAATTATTAAATTATAAAATTAATACTAATGAGGCGTTGCTATTTGTTGAAAGTATATCATAAAGATAGGAAATATCTGATACATTTTTAATTATTATTTTAAATTATTTGGAATTTCACAAATTGGTATTGGATTCATTTTATGCTTATTAGCATTGTTCAGGCGTTTATATATTTTGAAAACTGTGTGCTTCCGTCCATCAAATTCAGTTTCGTTTCTTCCGGCTTCATCCATGTTCATAGCCCATTCTAACTCGGGATAGGAGGCGCCAATTTGGTCTTCATCACTTCGGGAATCGCCAAATAATCCATCACTTGGTGCTGCCTTCATAATGGAAGCGGGTACGTTTAAAAATTCACCTATAGTATAAACTTCAGATTTCATTAAATCGGCAATGGGGCTTAAATCCACACCACCATCACCATACTTGGTGTAAAAACCAACGCCAAAATCTTCAACTTTATTTCCAGTACCTGCAACCAATAATTTTTGCAGTCCAGCATAATAGTACAAGGTCGTCATGCGCAGTCGTGCGCGCGTATTTGCAAGAGCCATATCTACAATGTCTTGATTGCCTTCTAAAGAAACTTCGGTTTTAAATTCTTCAAAAACGGGCGTTAAATCGGTTTGGGTATCGCGTACGTTTGGATAGTTTTTTTTAAGAAAGGCTATGTGCTCTTGTCCACGCGATACGTGACTTTGTGCTTGATGGATTGGCATTTCAATACACAAAACATCCAATCCTGTTTTGGCACAAAGGGTTGAGGTCACTGCCGAATCTATTCCACCTGAAATACCCACAACAAAACCATTAACTTTAGCGTTTGTAGCATAATTGGTAAGCCATGTTACAATATAATCGATAATTTTTTCTGTTTGCATTTAATGGATTTTTTAAACAAAGTGATGTACCTTTGCCTCACAAAAATATGGCAATCGTTGGACTAATAAAAATTAACACCCTATAAGTTTTTTATGAAGTATTTAGTAAGTTTCCTTTTAGTTTTCTGCCTCTTTTCTTGCCAACAAGAAAGTCAAGTTGAACAGGATATAGAAAAGATAGAGGTTGATTTTACAGTAGAACGTTTTGATAAAGCTTTTGGAAATGCAACCCCTGATGAATTGCCAAAACTTAAAGCTGCTTTTCCATTTATGTTTCCAAAGCAGTATCCTGATGAGTTTTGGGAGGCACGAATGCAAGATACTTTGCAACAACAATTAATGACAGAAAGTAGTCAGATTTTTGATGATTTCAGTCAAGAGAAAGATGACATTATCAGACTTTTTCAGCATGTAAAATACTATTTCCCAGAATTTAGAATACCGCGCGTTATTACAACCACATCATCTGTAGATTATAGAAACAAAGTAATTGTAACAGATACCTTGGTGTTAATTTCTATCGATACCTATTTGGGGAAGGATCATAAGTTTTATGATGGAATTTCAACCTATCTAAAAGCTAATTTTGAAAGGAATCAAATGGTGGTAGATTTGGCTGCAGCTTATGCTGAAAAACAGGCCTATCAAACCGCGAGAAAAACCCTGTTGGACGAAATGATTTATTATGGTAAACAGCTGTATTTTAAAGACATGATGATTCCCTTTGTTTCAGATGCTGATAAAATAGGCTACACAGAAACGCAATTAGAATGGGCAGTTGAGAACGAATGGTTTATTTGGAATTATTTTATTGGCGAAGAATTGCTGTATGATACCAATGCCAAATTACCATCCAGATTTATTAATCCTGCGCCTTTTTCCAAGTTTTATTTAGAGCAAGTTGATAATGAGTCACCAGGTAGAGTTGGTCAATTTATAGGCTGGCAAATAGTTAAATCCTATATGGCGAATAATGACGTAACTATAAAAAGTATGTTAACAGCAGAACCTTTAGAAATTTTTAATAATAGTAAATATAAACCAAAAGATAATGGCTAATTTGAAATCAACGATAGAGCTAACAGTTGAATTAGATGAAAATCGTGTGCCCGAACATTTAACATGGACAGCCCAAGATGGAGGTATAGATAATGAAGAAGCAAAAGCAATGCTACTGTCTGTTTGGGACAGTAAAAACCAAGAAACATTGCGTATAGATTTGTGGACTAAAGATATGCCTGTAGACGAAATGAAATTGTTTTTTCATCAAACTTTAGTTGCTATGAGTGATACGTTTAATCGGGCTACTCAAGATGAGAAAATGACCGCAACTATGAAGGATTTTTGCGATTATTTTGCAGAAAAATTAGAGTTAAAGAAATAAGAAAACGTTTTAAACAGCTTGTTGTTACCTGATAATCATTTAGAAAAACATTCGTTTTTCATTTTAACGGAAAAACTTGGGAACATGCTTATATTTGAATTGCAATGAAGAAAACGCATCACGCGTCGCGTACTACTTCGAATTTATAATAAAGCTGGCTTCTACTTGAATCAACCAATCAGCATCCAAAGAATGTGCAACATATTTATAAACACTCCCCTTTAAATTAAGTGGTAAATAGCGGTTTTGGGTAATTAATTTTCCTACTCCAGCTCCTAATGGAATAGTCCATTGCTTATTGCTCTCCGCATTCCAGTTTGCAGTAATATTGGGGCTAGAATAGACATACCAACCGTTTTTTAAATTCTTTGATAGTATAATTTCAGAATTCAAAAAATTAACCTTTTCTGTATTACTATTTCCCGCAATCGACAGAAAGTTTTGTAGTCTAACCCCGTAGGTAAAAGTATTTGCTTGTTTTATAATGACAACTGTTGGACTTACAGAAAGCTTATCAAACCCTAAAGATTTATTTATCGATGGAAACAGAATAGCGGGGCCAAATCCCCAAGTAAAATTGCTGATTTTTGAAGGTGTTATGACGGACATAATTTGGATATTTCCAAAACCATTTGAATAACCTCTAATTGAAGGCGCATTTATCACTGGTATTTTAACGTTATTTATAAGGAGCCATTTTTGGGATATTGCCGTAGGAATTGTGGTTTGTAATTTTAAAACATTCATATTCTCATTAGAAATAGAAAGATTATAATGAAGTGGAATAACCGCCAAATTGGCAATTGGACTTTGTATTTTGTACTCAAGACTTGTGAGATCGGAATTATAATCATCAGAACCGAACTTTTCTTGAGCGTAAACAGAAAGTAGAAATAACCAAAAACATAGCATTAGTGTAAATTTTTTCATACCTGTATTTTTAAATTAATACTGAATTGGATTTATTGACTTACGCTATAAGTAATCAGAGAGTATTATAAATATAGAAAAATAAATTTTAATAAATTGATATTCATATATTTAAATATAAAATTAATTATGTTTTTTTATAAATTAGTAAATTTAATACGTTTCTAGATGAAGAATATCTTATAAAATGAACCTATAGATTTACGATGCAAATTCCATCAGGTATGCTTACCACTCATTAATCCGATTAGAATCTAGCTTAATAAAAATAAATAGCAAAATAGTAAACCCCCAAAGTCCGGAGCCACCATAACTAAAAAAGGGTAGTGGGATACCTATGGTAGGAATTAGGCCCATTACCATGCCTATATTAATCATGAAATGAAAGAATATTATGGAGGCAACGCTATACCCGTAAACACGACTAAATTGCGATTTTTGGAGTTCTGCCAAATGCAGAATCCGTAATAATAGAAGCACAAACACTAAAACAACAAAGGTGGTTCCAGCAAAACCCCACTCTTCGCCAACAGTACTAAATATATAATCGGTATGTTGTTCGGGAACAAATTTTCCCGTGGTTCGTGTGCCTTCTAAATAGCCTTTCCCTTTCCAACCACCAGAGCTAATAGCTTTTTCAGATTCATAGAGATTATACAGGATGTCACGTTGCATTTCTTGAATTTTTACCGGATCCTTCTCTAACCGAAGCCATAAACTAATCCGATCCTTTTGATGCGCTTGTAAAATATTTGTATAAAAAAAGTTTATTGAAAAAGAGATAATAGCGGCCGCACTAAGCATGGCTAATGGCTGTAATACCGATGGTCGTCGTTTTCTTAAAAAATGAAATGCAAATATTAAAACAGCCGAAGCTATAATAGTAATTACAATGCCAAATTTTAAAGCGGCTATAGATATAAATGCCAAAACTACAACAATAGATAAGTAAATTTTTGGTAAGCCTTCTCTGTATAAAACAAAGAAAAAAGAGGTGTAAACAAGTGTGCTTCCAGCATCGTTTTGCATGAGTACTAAAATAGCAGGAAGTGCTATTATAATGCAAAGGCGTATTTGATCTTTAAAGGTCTTAATGTCGGTATTTAAATCACTAACATATTTGGCAACCGCTAAAGCTGTGGCTGCTTTAGCAAACTCACTAGGTTGAATAGTCATACCACCAATACCATACCATGAAATAGCGCCATTTACTTTTTTCCCAAAGAGAAACAACCCAATAAGAGATAGCATGCTTATCAGGTAAATAACACTTGAAAACCGTTCATAAAATTTGGCTTCAATAGATAAAATTAAAACGATAAGAAAAAACGTTAGTATTATAAAAATGAGCTGCTTACCGTAAGGTTGTGAAAAATCAAAATAATCTATAGTATCACCAATATGAGAAGCCGAAAGGATGTTCATCCAACCAAAGCCAACCAACATCATAAATAAAACGATGGTAATCCAGTCAAACTTGAAATATTTATTTGTTTCTCTTGCCATTAGTATTAATTACTGGTGTGTAATTTGCTTTTTAATTTTTCTACTTCTTCTGGTGGAATTGGTTGAAAAGTGGATTGCCTATTAATTTTAAACGGCGCGCCAGAATATGGTTTCAAATATTCATGTTCCAAACTATAGGTTAAAATCCAATCTTGTAAATCGGTTCTTGTAATAGTTTCATTAATATATTTTTCAATCATTAAGCTGGCAATTTTTCCTGCATAAGTAGAACCGTAATGGCCATTTTCCACAAAAACAGCAATGGCAATTTTAGGGTCATCTTTAGGTGCGAATGCTATAAATAAGGAATGATCTGTTAATTGTGTGCGTTTGCCTTCAATGATGGCGAAATTTTCAGCCGTTCCCGTTTTTCCACAAATTTCAATACCTGGAACGCGGAGTGAACGTGCTGTTCCGTTGTTTTCATATACGTCAAATAAGCCCTCTACTACAGGTTCAAAATGTTTTTTATCAATTGTTGTATAGTTTGGTGTGGTAAATTTCGGATCTAATTTTTGACCTTCAATATGTTTAATGATATGTGGTGTGTAATAAAACCCTCGATTGGCTATAGCAGCTGTCATATTTGCTAAATGTACAGGTGTGACTAAAATTTCACCTTGACCAATGGAGTTTGAAATAATAGTTGTTGCGCCCCAATTAAAATCAGGGTACCATTTGTCATAATACGCACCATCTGGGATATTTCCTTTTTTTCCAATAGGTAAATCGGTACCTAAAAACTGTCCCAATCCAAAGCTTTTTACATGCTCGCTCCAGATATCCATAGCTTTGCTAGAATTAGGAACAATATCCAAACTGCGTCTGAAAATAGTGGCGAAATAGGAGTTACAAGATTTAGAAATTCCAGAAATTAAATCGCGATTCCCTCCACCACAGTGGCAACCCATAGTGCCACGACGACCATAATGATAAACACCAGAGCAAAACACATTGGTTTGCGGTGTAATTACACCTTCTTGTAAAGCGGTTAAGGCTACAATAGCCTTAAAAGGTGAACCAGGTTCGTGAACGCGCAAAAGTCCTTTATCTATTAAAGGTAAGTGGATACTGTCATTATATAATCTGGTGTAATTTCTAGAACGTTTTCGACCAACCAATAAATTTGGATCATATGAAGGCGCTGATACCAAAGCTAAAATTTCACCTGTTTTTGGTTCTAAAGCAACAATTCCACCACGCTTATTGGACATGAGTAATTCGCCATATTCCTGTAATCGTTGGTCAATAGTAATGGTAATGTCTTTACCTTGTTTGGGTATGGTATCGTGTTTTCCGTCTTGATAGGGACCAATGTCCCGATTGAAACGGTCTTTTTGGATGAATTTAATACCTTTAACACCACGCAACTCTTCTTCATAAGATAATTCTACACCTTGTTTTCCAATTAAATCGCCCATAATATAGTACGGATTCTTTTCAATCTGGCTTGGTGTCGCTTCAGCAATAAAGCCTAAAACATTGGCTCCAACCGTTGTTTGATAATCACGAAGCAATCGTTTTTGGATATAGAATCCTTCGTATTTTCGCATTTTCTCCTGTAAAACCGCATAATCCTCTTTAGATAAATGGGCTATAAAAACAGAGGGTAATCTAGGCGAATAATTATAAGCACGTTTATAGGTTTTTAAAAATTGTTCCTTGGTTATTTTTAAAAGTGAACAAAATTCGGTTGTATCTAAAGGTTTTACGTCACGAGGAATAACCATCACATCATAGGATGGTTGATTGCCTACTAAAAGTTTGTTATTTCTATCATAAACAAAGCCACGTTTGGGGTAATCGTATACTTTACGGATAGCATTGTCATTTAGGATATCATGCGCTTCTGCTGAATATATCTGCAAATAGAATAGCCTACCAATAAAAGTAAAGCCTACAATAATGATAATAAAAAAGAGTAAAAATTGTCGCATTAAGTTTTCCTACTGAATAAAATGGTTGTTATTAAACACAGTATAATAGTGAATATACTTGAAAATAACGTTTTTTGAAGCACCAAAATTATATCATTAAAGTTAAATATTTCTAAAGCGAATAGAATGAAGTGGTGAATGAAAGTTAAAATGATAAAATAAATGACTTTGGCTCCAAAATCTACATTTTTAAACTTAATAGTGTGATGCTCATAAACAGAGCCAAAACAGAATTTAAGTACAACAGGTCTTATAAAAGCTATAGTTACTGCTGCAGCTGCATGAACGCCTCCAGAATCTGAAAACATATCTATTGTTAATCCTAGTGCAAAACTTAATAAAAGAAAAACAAGTCGGTTATTGTTTACAGGAAATAACAAGATAAAAATAACATATATATACGGATTTATTGACCCTAAAAAGTTAATATGGTTAAACACCAAAACTTGCGCCAACACAAGCACAATAAACTGAACGCTATATAAAAGGACGTTATTATTCATTGCTAGGTTTTAGTAAACTGTTTATTTCAGGCTTATCAACATTTTCTATAATGTACACATATTCAATATCGGTCATGTCATTAAAAAGCTGGACGTCTATGGTATAGAAATTTTCGGCTACATCTAGTCTAAAATCTTGAATCGTTCCAACGGGAATTCCTTTTGGAAAAATTACCGAACGGCCCGAAGTTACAATAGTATCGCCTTTTTTTAAGGGTGCAATTTTAGAAATTTCATTTAACTGCACAACATGAGGTGATTTGGTGTCCCACATTAATGACCCAAAATGATTGGAGTTTTTTAATTGAGCACTAATTTTAATATTAGTATTTAATATGGATAAAACCGTTGCGAACTTATTACTGGTTTGATCTACTATTCCTAAAATTCCATTTGGTGTAATAACCCCGAAATCCTGTTGAATGCTGTCGCGTTTTCCGCGATTAATAAGTAAGACATTGTTTTTTACTGAATAACTATTTTTTATTACACGCGCCGTTGTAAACTTATAATTAACACCCGAATAAATACTATCGGATATAAAACTAGAATTAATAGTATCGTGTGGTGTGTGTAAAACAGAATTTAAACGCGCATTTTCTTCTTGTAAAAGTTGATTTTGCGATTCTAAATTGAAATATACGGTTAAGTTATTTACGGAATTATAAACACCTCCCGTAACAAAATTAGCCGAATTTATAAACTTACTTTTATGATAAGAATGCGATTGAATTGTAAAAATAACGGCAATAAAAAGCAACAGCAAATACAACAAAAAAGTTTTGTTTCTTAAAAAGAATTTAATGATTTGTTGCATGAGTTAGTATGCTATTTTATCAAGACGCTTTTAAACTTTGATAAATTTTTAAGCGTGATACCTGTTCCCCGAACTACTGCACGTAAAGGATCTTCAGCAATGTACACTGGTAAATCCGTTTTCTGTGATAAACGCTTATCTAATCCGCGAAGCATAGAACCACCACCAGCTAAATAAATACCTGTATTATAAATATCGGCAGCTAATTCTGGGGGCGTTTGAGATAGTGTTTCCATAACAGCATCTTCAATACGCAAAATAGATTTATCAAGCGCTTTAGCAATTTCACGGTAGGAAATTTGAACTTGTTTTGGTTTACCTGTTAGTAAATCACGACCTTGAACACTCATGTCTTCTGGAGGTAATTCTAAATCTTCGGTAGCAGCACCAATTTGAATTTTTATCTTTTCGGCAGTACGTTCACCCACATATAAATTATGTTGTGTACGCATGTAATAAATTATGTCATTGGTGAAAACATCACCAGCAATTTTAACCGATTTGTCACAAACAATACCACCCAAAGCAATTACGGCAATTTCGGTAGTACCACCACCTATATCTACAATCATGTTTCCTTTGGGTTGCATAATATCTACTCCAATACCAATAGCGGCTGCCATAGGTTCATGAATTAAGTATACTTCTTTACCGTTAACACGCTCACAAGATTCCTTAACCGCACGCATTTCTACTTCTGTAATCCCCGAAGGAATACAAACTACCATACGCAAGGATGGTGGGAATAATTTTTTCTTAAGGGCAGGGATATTTTTTATAAACAGACTAATCATTTGCTCACTGGCATCAAAATCTGCAATTACACCATCTTTTAATGGCCTAATAGTTTTAATGTTTTCATGAGTTTTTCCTTGCATCATGCTGGCTTCTTTTCCAACGGCAATTATTTTTCCAGAAATTCTATCACGTGCAACAATAGACGGACTATCCACAACCACCTTGTCATTATGAATAATAAGGGTGTTTGCAGTACCTAAATCTATTGCAATTTCTTCAGTTAAGAAGTCAAAAAATCCCATGTGCTTAAGTCGTTTATTTGAGGGTTGTTAATCAAATCTTGTAAATGTAATAAAAGTATTGCAATTATTATCTGTGGTTTACTTATTGGATGATTTTTATATCTGTTTTTATTTGAAATTTCGTTGAAAGCAATACTGATTTTCACTTTCATAAAAATACTAATGTTTAAAATGACGTGTTCCTGTCATAACCATGGACACATTATTTTCATTACAATAATCCACACTTAACTGATCCTTTATAGAACCACCTGGTTGAATGACCGCTGAAATTCCTGCATTATCGGCAATTTCAACACAATCAGGGAATGGGAAAAAAGCATCACTTGCCATAACCGCACCTTTTAAATCGAAATTAAAAGATTGTGCCTTGTGAATAGCTTGATTTAAAGCGTCCACACGACTGGTTTGTCCGGTTCCACTAGCGCATAATTGCTTATTTTTTGCTAAAACGATGGTGTTAGATTTAGTGTGCTTACAAATTTTAGATGCAAATATTAAATCTTCTAACTCACTTTCGCTTGGTTTATTGTTAGTGGCATAGGTTAAATTCTCAATAGTGTCTGTTAAACTATCGCGTTCTTGAACTAAAACACCATTTAAACAGGTTCTCACAATAGTTTTTGGAAGTTCAATATCGTTTTGCGTTAATAAAATACGGTTCTTTTTACCTTTTAAAATTTCTAAAGCAGATTCAGAAAAAGAAGGTGCAATAACCACTTCGCAAAATAAACTATGGATTTCAGTTGCCGTTGCTTGGTCAATTTCCGTATTGCAGATTAAAATGCCTCCAAATGCCGAAACAGGGTCTCCAGCTAAAGCATCTGTATACGCTTGTTTTACGGTATTTCTTTGCGCAAAACCACAGGCGTTATTGTGTTTTAAAATAGCAAACGTTGGCGCTTCACCTTTAAATTCATTCATTAAATTTACAGCTGCATCTACATCTAATAAGTTGTTGTAGCTTAATTCTTTGCCATGAAGCTTGGTAAACATAGCGTCAAAATTGCCGAAGAAAAATCCTTTTTGGTGTGGGTTTTCGCCATAACGCAAAACTTGACCATTGTTTTCGCTTAATTTAAAACTGGCAATCTCATGATCTTGGTTGAAATAATTAAAAATAGCCGAATCGTAATGAGATGATACATTGAAGGATTTTGCTGCAAAACGTTTTCTGTCTGCTTCCGTTGTTTCTCCTTTTTGAGTTTCAAGTAACTCTAAAAATTCCTTATAATCATTTACAGAAGCCACGCAAACTACATCGGCATAATTTTTAGCTGCAGCGCGGATAAGTGAAATACCACCAATATCAATCTTTTCAATAATATCTTGTGTGTCGGCACCTGAAGCTACCGTTTTTTCAAAGGGATATAAATCTACAATGACTAGATCTATTTGCGGAATATTAAATTCAGCCAATTCTGCAACATCACTTGTATTATTTTGTCTGTTTAAAATACCGCCAAAAACTTTTGGGTGTAATGTTTTTACGCGACCTCCCAAAATAGATGGGTAGGAGGTTACATCTTCAACAGGAACGACAGGAATGCCTAGATCCTTAATGAATTTTTCGGTTCCTCCTGTGGAGTATATCGTAACGTTTTGTTGGTGTAATGTTTTTACAATTGGCGCTAACCCGTCTTTACTGAAAACAGAAATTAATGCCGATTTAATAGTTTTAGTTGTACTCATGTGTGTTGTGTTGTTTTATGCCTGCAAAAGTAGGGAATTACATTAAAAAAAGTGGTTGTGTTTTGGTTTAAAACACAACTGTTTTTCAACTTAAAAAGGAAGTTATTAACAGTTATAAAATTGTAGCAACTTTTTTGCAAACAAACTCCAAAAAGCGTTCATCCATTTCTGTAAACGGATCGGGTGTATTGGAATCGATATCAATTTGTCCAATATTCTGACTATTTACAAAAATAGGGACTACAATTTCAGCCTTTACGGTTAGGCTGCACGCAATATAATTATCTTGAGCAGACACATCGGGAACCACAAAGTTCTGATTACTAATAGCAACTTGACCACAAATACCTTTTCCAAACGGAATAATGGTATGATCTGTAGGTTCACCAACATAAGGGCCTAATTTTAATTCGTTTTTATCACCATTTTTAAAATAAAAACCAACCCAATTATAATAGGGTATTTCTTTTTCAAGTAAAGCACAAATAGCTAATAGTCTGTCATCTACAGATGTTTCTGTTTGTTGAATAATTTCAGTTACAGCAGGTTTTAATTCTTGGAGTGTCATTAGTTTTTTAAGTTTCCGCAAAAGTATTTAAATTGCAATGATTTATACGTGTCAATTTGTATAACTTTAACAACGAAATGACTAAAATTTTAGCGTGAAAAAACTACTTCAAAAATACAAATCGGTTATTAGATTTATACTCACGTTTTTGTTGGTTTATGCGGTTATGACGTTTGGGTATAAATTTTATTTGCAATTATCAACCGGTGCGGTTTATTATCCGGATTATATGACACATATTGTGGCGCAACAAAGTGCGGATTTGCTGCAAACATTGGGTTATGAGGCGCAGGTGTTGCCACATCCAGATGAAGCGTCCATGAAACTTTTTATCAATGAGAAATATGTAGCACGTGTTATTGAAGGCTGTAATTCCGTAAGTGTTATCATTCTGTTTATGGCATTTATTCTAGCGTTTTCAGGTCGTTTTAAAACAACTATTATTTACCTTTTAGCTGGAAGCGTTTTGATTTATGTTGTTAATTTATTTCGTGTGGTGATACTTTCAGTTGGGTTATTCCATTATCCATGGCGAAAAGATATTTTGCATACCGTTATTTTTCCTGCCATTATTTATGGTATGGTGTGTTTGCTTTGGGTAGTTTGGGTTAACCGATTTTCAAAAATAGCTTCCAACAAATGAGTAAAGCATTAACTTATTTAACTATTGGAGTTTTAGCTACACTGTTAGTGTTAATCCGTGTATTTGAGCAACAGTTGTTTTACGATCCGTTTTTAGCATTTTTTCAAAACGATTATCTTTATATTGATTCACCAAGACGTGAAGTGTTTAAGCTCACCGCTTTTACCAGTTTGCGTTTTCTATTGAATACGGTTCTGTCTCTAGGTATTTTATTTGCCATTTTTAAAGATGTCAGCGTGCTTAAATTTTCGTTATTAATTTATGGTGCTGCTTATCTGATTCTTATTTTATTGTTTTTGTATTTTGTAATCAATCCGAAACAAGAGGATTATTATTTGTTTTTTAATACGCGACGCTTTTTAATTCAGCCACTTATTCTTTTACTTCTTATTCCGGCTTTTTTCTATCATAAGAAGAATACCGCGCATTAATCAAGCTTAAAAATTATTTTATCAAACACATTTATTGTAAATTTGCAGCACAATTACGGTATGATAAAAACCTTTATATATAAAACATTTTCTGCTAGCATGGCTTTGTTAGTCTTATTTTCAACGGTATCTTTTACTGTTGAAAAGCATTTTTGTGGTGATGTTTTAATTGATGCAGCCGTTTTTGATACCGCTGAAAAATGCACATCAGACAGTTATGAGCTAAAAGCAGCTATGGATTGCTGTAAAGACACGATTGATGTTATAAAAGGTCAAGATGAATTAAGCGTAAAAACGTTCAATGACCTCGATTTTGATCAGCAGTTATTTATAGCGACTTATGCGCATACTTACTTAAATTTATTTGAAGGTTTACCACAATTGGTTATTCCTCATGAAAACTATTCTCCTCCCAACTTGATTTTCGATATTCAGATTCTGGATCAAGTTTTCATCATTTGATTATTTAACGATTTTTATTTTGTGAGTTTTTCCTCATAAAAACCCTATTGGTTTTGTGTGTCAGTGGCTTCATTGATTAACAAAACAACTTATAAATACGTTAAATTTTAATTCGATATTAATAATGATACATACATATACCATTTCAGGGATGACCTGCAATGGCTGTGAAAATTTAGTGGAAGATGCGCTAATAAAGCTGGATGCCATTCAAGATGTTCAAGTCCATATAGAAGCTTCAGAAGCAAGCATGACATTGAAAAAAGAGATAGGCTTGTCCACATTACAAGAGGCACTTCCGAAACAGTTCACCATCAAACCAAATCTTTCTTAATATGAAAAATATATTATTTATTTTAGGCTTTATGCCATTTTTGGTTATGTCTCAAGATAACTTGAAAGGTGTAATTTTAGAAGCCAATCAAGATCAAAAAGAAATGCCTGTGGCAGGTGCCAATGTTTATTGGTTAAACACTGCTGTTGGTGCTGTTACGGATTTTGACGGGAATTTTACCATTCCTTATCAATCTGATTATGAAAAATTAGTCGTCAGTTTTGTAGGTTATAAAACGGATACGATTTCTGTTAATTCTGTCAAGCCTATAAAGCATTTATTAGAACCAACAAGTGCATTGGATGAGGTTGTCGTAACCTCCAGAAATCAAGCTACAGCAAAATCATATTTACAATCCCAAAATATTATGGTGGTAAGTAGCGATGAATTATTAAAAGCAGCTTGTTGTAATTTGGCAGAAAGCTTTGAAACCAATCCATCAATTGATGTAAATTTTGCGGATGCCGTTTCGGGAACACGACAAATAAAAATGTTAGGATTAACCACGCCTTATATTTTGATTGCTACAGAAAACATTCCGTCTATTCGCGGTGCATCTCAAGCTTACGGATTAAGTTTTATTCCAGGTACTTGGGTAGAAAGTATTCAAATTGGTAAAGGCGCCGGAAGTGTGGTTAATGGTTTTGAAAGTATTGCAGGGCAAATAAATGCCGAACTAGTAAAACCTTCAACGGATAAAAAATTATTTGTCAATCTTTATGGTGGCAATAATGATCGCTATGAATTAAATACTCATGTAAATACCAAAGTAAGTGAGAAATGGGCAACCGGTTTATATCTTCATGGCAGTACTCAAAACACGAAACATGACGTAAATGATGATAATTTTATGGATATGCCAACCTACAATCAGATTAATGTAATGAACAGGTGGCAATATACCAACCCGGAAAAGGGTATTGTTAGCTTTATTAATTTGAAGTATTTAAACGATGGTAAGCAAACAGGAGAAGTCAATTTTAATCCAGACACAGACAAAGGAACTACGAATGCTTGGGGAAGTGAAATTGATACCGAACGTTATGAGGTGTCTGCAAAGTTGGGTTATGTAAACCCGAACATTCCGTATCAAAGTATTGGTGTTCAAACGGCTTTTAGTCGGCATGAACAGGATTCTTATTTTGGGCTGAATGTTTATGATATTGTTCAAAACAGTTTATATGCCAATGCCATGTACAATACCTTAATTGGTGATACACGTCATAAAGTAAAAACAGGTTTAAGTTTTACTTATGATCATTATGATGAGTTGGTAAATACCCAAGATTACGAACGAACGGAATCATCTGTAGGTGCATTTTTTGAGTATAATTATGATAATTTAGAGAACTTAAACCTAACGGCCGGTGTTCGTGTAGATGAGCATAATTTACTCGGATTTTTTGTAACGCCAAGATTGCATTTGCGATATACACCTTGGGAAAAGTCAGCATTTAGAGCATCCGTTGGTCGTGGAAAACGTAGTGCGAATATCTTTACAGAAAATCAACAAATGTTTGCAACATCAAGAACAATTAACATTGTTAATTCTGGAGGTGCTGTTTATGGGCTAGACCCAGAAATTGCTTGGAATTACGGCGTTTCATTCCTGCAAGGGTTTAATTTGTTTGGTAGAAAAGGTGATGTGACGTTTGATTATTACCGCACCGATTTTCAAAATCAAATTGTCGTAGATTATGAAAACCCACAGGCAGTCAGTTTTTATAATTTGGAAGGTGATAGTTATGCCAATAGTTTTCAAGCAGAAGTAAATTATACTATATTTAATCGTTTTGATTTACGTTTGGCTTACAAGTATTACGATGTTAAAACCCAATACCAATCCGGTAAATTGGATAAGCCATTAACGCCAAAACACCGTTTCTTTGCCAACGCTGGATATGAAACGCATCAAACCGATTCTGGTGGTCATTGGAAATTTGATGCCACATATAATTGGTTAAGTAAGCAACGTTTTTCGTCCACGCAAACAAATCCAGTAGCGTATCAATTACCAAAGTATACACCAACGGTTGGAACTTTAAATTTGCAGGTCACTAAAGTATTTTCTCCGAAATTTGAAGTATATTTAGGAGGCGAAAACGTCACCAATGTGCGTCAAGATAATCCAATTGTAGCAGCCGATGATCCGTTTGGCGCTAATTTTGATACCACATTTGTATATGGACCCGTATTTGGTAGTATGTATTATGCCGGATTGCGATTTAAAATTAATTAAAACTAAAAATAATAATCAGATTTCTGTTTTTACAGAATTCATAAAAGAAAAACAACATGAAAAAATTAGGAATATTAATAGTTATGCTTTTTGGTTTAACAGCCTTTTCACAAGATAAGAACGCCAGAGCCTCTATAGAAGTAGATGGTGTTTGTAATATGTGTAAAGAACGCATTGAGAAAGCATGTATTAGAACAAAAGGTGTAAAATCGGCTGTATGGAATGTAGAGACTCATGAGTTAAAGCTGATTTTTGATGAACGTAAAACCGATTTAAAAACCATTAATCAAAGTATTGCCGATATTGGTCACGATACCAAAGAAATCAAAGCAAGCGATGATGCTTATAATAGCTTACATGCCTGTTGCTTATATAGAGATGAAGCAGTACAAGAGGATCATAAAAATGATTAATTAACGGAAAACTATATAGAAAACCCAAGCATAAAGTTTGGGTTTTTTTATTGTTGACATATTCCATTAAAATGATTAACTTACTATATCATTAAAAAAGAAGAACCATGTCAAGAAAACTAATCCTATCCAGTAATTCTCAAGTGCAAGTTTCAGGTGTAAAAAATGCCTTGGACGAAGCGCAAATTGCATATTTTGAAATTAATAAATCTGATTCTTCCTATCCGGGAATTTTAGGTCAAATTGAAATTCATGTTCATGATGCTGATGAAGCCAAAGCTTTATTAGTAATTAAGGATTTGGTAAACAATTAAGGGTTTCCAAGTCCTATTGTATTGTTATGGCTTCTGGTTTCGGAATTCCATTAATCAGTAATATTCACAGGCACCATAAGTTTTTTTTAGCCACCAAATGTTTTAGAAGACGTGTTATAATTTAAAAGTGATTCCCTAATACTATCAAAACGTATTTGATTTTATTAGCGTGTTGTTTCTAATTGGTATAAAGTATTATCACTAAAAAACGCCTCAAGAAATTGAGGCGTTTTTAGTAGTATAAATTAGCTTATAAAGTTTTGGACTACATCATGCCTGGCATTCCGCCACCGCCCATTGGCATAGCAGGTGCATCTTCTTTAATGTCAATTAAAGCACATTCAGTCGTTAAAATCATTCCTGCAACAGATGCTGCATTTTCTAATGCTACACGTGTTACTTTTTTAGGATCGATAATTCCAGCTTTTAGCATATCAACATAGGTTCCTGATTTAGCATCAAAACCAAAGTCTTTTTTACCTTCTAATACTTTAGCAATTACAACGCTTCCTTCGCCACCTGCATTTTCAACAATGGTTCTTAAAGGTGCTTCAATAGCACGTGCTACAATTTGGATACCTGTAACTTCGTCTAAATTTTCAGCTGTTAATTTTTGTAATAAACCAATGGCTCTTACAAGCGCAACACCACCACCAGCAACAATGCCTTCTTCAACGGCAGCTCTAGTTGCGTGAAGTGCATCATCCACACGGTCTTTCTTTTCTTTCATTTCCACTTCACTAGCCGCACCAACATAAAGTACAGCAACACCTCCAGCTAATTTGGCTAAACGTTCTTGAAGTTTTTCCTTATCATAATCGCTTGTTGTTGTTTCAATTTGCGCTTTGATTTGGTTTACACGGTTTTTAATGGCGCTAGCATCTCCAGAACCATTTACAATAGTGGTATTATCCTTATCAATAGTTACTGTTTCAGCAGTTCCTAACATGCTTAAATCGGCGTTTTCTAATGAAAAACCACGCTCTTCAGAAATAACAACACCACCTGTAAGAATAGCAATATCTTCTAACATGGCTTTACGTCTGTCTCCAAAACCAGGTGCTTTAACAGCAGCAATTTTAAGTCCACCACGTAATTTATTTACAACTAATGTTGCAAGTGCTTGACCTTCTACATCTTCAGCGATAATTAATAATGGTCTTCCAGATTGGGCAACTGGTTCTAAAATTGGAAGTATTTCTTGTAAGTTCGAAATTTTCTTGTCAAATAATAAAATGTATGGATTTTCTAAATCAGCAACCATTTTATCAGAATCAGTAACAAAGTAAGGCGATAAATAACCTCTGTCAAATTGCATGCCTTCTACAACATCCACATAGGTTTCCATTCCCTTCGCTTCTTCAACGGTAATAACACCTTCTTTGCCAACTTTACTAAACGCTTTGGCAATTAAATCGCCAATTGTTTCATCGTTGTTCGCAGAAATAGAAGCAACTTGCTTTATTTTTTCAGAAGAATTCCCAACTTGTTTGGACTGCTTAGCAAGATCTGCAACAATAGTCTCAACAGCTTTGTCAATACCGCGTTTTAAATCCATTGGATTTGCACCTGCCGCTACGTTTCTTAAACCTTCTTTTACAATTGCCTGCGCCAATACGGTAGCTGTAGTTGTGCCATCACCAGCTAAATCGTTGGTTCTACTAGCAACTTCTTTTACCATTTGTGCGCCCATATTTTCAAGCTCATTTTCAAGCTCTACTTCTTTAGCAACTGTTACACCATCTTTAGTTACTTGTGGTGCACCAAAACTTCTACTAATAATTACGTTACGACCTTTTGGTCCTAATGTTACTTTTACTGCATTTGCTAATGCATCCACACCACGTTTTAAACCGTCGCGTGCGTCAATATCAAATTTTATATCTTTTGCCATAATGAATAATTTTATTTAAAATTTTAAACGTTAAAAAATCAGTAATCAGATTCCAAAAAGGAATTCAAGTGTGTCAATTTTAAATGTTTATAATTTGTTTATTGGATGTTTGAATTTTTACGATTAAACTATTGCTAGAATGTCGCTTTCGCGCATAATTAGATAATCTTTACCCTCTAATTTTAATTCCGTTCCTGCGTATTTGCCATAAAGAACAGTATCACCAACCTTAACAGTCATAGGCTCGTCTTTAGTGCCTTTTCCTGCTGCCATTACTTTGCCTTGTTGTGGTTTTTCTTTTGCATTATCCGGAATAATAATTCCTGATGCTGTTTTCGTTTCAGCTGCTTCTGGTTCAATAAGAACACGGTCTGCTAATGGTTTAATTTTTAATGCCATTTTTGTATGTTGTTTTATTAATTATAATTTTAATTACTGCTTTAGCAGTATGCTAAAAATGTGCCAATAGCAGTATACTGACAAAATTTCATTCATTCCCTTTAGGGTACAAAAAAAGCCAACTGAAAAGTTGGCTTTTTTTGTTTTTTTGTAACACGTTCTATTTAGAAGCGTCTGGTGTTTCCGTGCTTTCATTAGTTGCGGCTGGAACAGCAGGTGCAACAGGAGCAGGTTGTTGTGTATTGATTTGTTCAATAGCTTTGGACTCTGCAGTTCCTGTTCTGCTAATAGTAACATTAGAAACTAAAATTAACACCAACATAATTGTAGCTAGTGTCCAGGTGCTTTTGTCTAAAAAGTCTGTTGTTTTTTTAACACCACCTAGTTGTTGAGTGCCACCACCACCAAATGATGATGATAATCCGCCACCTTTAGGGTTTTGAACCATTATAACTACTATTAGTAAAAAGGCAACCACTACAATAAGTGCTAAAAATATGGTAAACGTACTCATGTTATTCGTTATTTTGTTCTTGTAATTGTTTTACTGCTTTAATTTGGTCTGCAAAGAAACCACTTTTTTCTGGATATTTCAAACTTAAAATGTTGTAAGATTGAATTGCTTTTTTATAGTTCTTTTGCTCTAAATAAATTCGGGCTAAAGTTTCAGTCATTAAGGCTTCTGGCTGAATCATTTGTGCATCAGCAATATTGGTGTTTACAGTGGTTGTTTTTTTTGGTTTTAACTTCGGGTTTTTGGTGATAAATTCATCAATTAAATCAAACTTTTTACTGCGTTCTGTTTCCGAATTATCTGTGTTTTCTATACCACTTTCAATTGGTTTTTCGCTCTTTATATTATCAGTTCCCCGATTAATTGGTTCAAAACGTGTAAGCATTAACCATTCATTAAAGGAATGTTTTTCTTGATGATTAAACTGTAACGGTTGACCTAGCTTTAAAACTTGGTCAGGAGCAGGCGAGTCTGACGTATTCGATTCAATTGTTTTATTTTTTGAAATGTCTTCAACTGGTAATGCCTCATCAATCTGAAAATGCGCTATGGGTGGTTTACTCGTTTTAAGTTGAAACAATTCTGGATCTAACGTGCCTTCCGTGTCTGTAATTTGTTGCTTTAAAACATCATCAACCCGACTTCTTTTATTAAATGACATGTCTTCAGAATCAACTTCAATAGATTTAATATGGTCTAAATGTTGTTTAATATGCTGTGATATTTCATTTTGCAAAAAGGCTTCAGACGTAATAAAATCAAATAAAATACTTCTATCGGTGGTATATGCAGCGGTTACTTTTAACTCATTATTATATTTAATACTAGATTTGGATTTTAATCCTTTTAAATAACTAGCACGAGCCGCTTGAAAATAAGGGTATTGCTCCAAAATCGCTTTCAATTCCGCTGTTTGTTGTGGCGAAATATCTTGGGGTTTCTGTATGATTTTAGAAAATTCAGCAGCTGTTATCATATTACCATTTTGCTAATGTTGCATTAAAAATATCTTGTGTTAAACGCTCGAATATTTCAGCTAAAGCGGTGTCTTTTTGAGAGCCTGTTAATAATGCTGCTCCAGCATAATCATAAAAGAATGAGAAGCGTTGCTCTAAATTATCTTCTTCGTTTTTCATATTGTAAAAACGAACATTTACCGTAACATTCAATCGGTTTTGAGCGGCTGTGTTATTGGCTGTTGCTGTAGTAGGCGAAATACGATATTCTGTAATCTCTCCTTCGTAAACCAAATCACCACTAGACTTTACTAAATCTAAATTGGTTTGATTTATTAATAAATCGGTTAAAGCATTCGTAAAGTCCCGATCTAAACCAGGTTCTACTAAAATAGCATTATTTTGAAAATAATTGACTTGAAATGTTTTAACATCGGGAGCAATGGAGGCTCCTGTAAACGAATAGGCGCCACAACCCAAAAAGGTGATTAAAACGATAGCTGATAAAACTATTTTTATGATTTTCATAAATTAATTTTTAAAACCAATTACAGGTCGTATTGTTTAATTTTTCTATATAATGTCCGTTCGCTAATGCCTAATTCGGCAGCTGCTAATTTACGCTTTCCGCCATGGCGTTCCAACGATTTTTTTATGAGTTCTAATTCCTTATCATGTAAGGACAGCGTTTCTTCTTCTTCAATTTCTTCAGCAAAATGATATTTGTCTGTTGCTGTTTCAATAGGTTCATCAGAATAGGTGTCACTTGGTTTTTCAGGAATGGAAAGTACTTCTAAATCTTCATAAGCCTCTTGGGTGTCATCATCTACTTCGCCATAAATTTTATCGATAAGGCTCTCATTTTTCTTCTGAACTTCTGAAGCATTTCCAGTTTTCATTAGTTCCATGGTGAGTTTCTTTAAATCGTTTAAATCACTTTTCATGTCAAAAAGCACTTTATATAGAATTTCACGTTCGCTACTAAAATCGCTTTCCGATTTTGTATTACTAATTACAGCGGGTAATTGCGAGCTTTCTGAAGGTAAATAATGTCTCAACGTGTCTGCCGAAATTTCCCTAGTTTGTTCTAAAACGGAAATTTGTTCGGCAACATTGCGCAACTGTCTAATATTTCCATTCCAGCGAAACTTTAATAATATAGCGACAGCTTCATCGGATAATTTGATGGTTGGCATTTTATATTTTAAAGCAAAATCACTAGCAAACTTTCTAAATAATAAATGAATATCCTCTTTTCGGTTTCGTAGCGGTGGTAAATTGATTTCAACTGTACTTAAGCGGTAGAATAAATCTTCCCGGAATTTTTCTTTTTTAATTGCGTCAAACATATTAACGTTTGTAGCTGCAACAATGCGCACATTGGTTTTTTGTACTTTACTGGAACCTACTTTTATAAATTCGCCATTTTCTAAAACTCGTAATAAACGTACCTGGGTTGTTAGTGGTAATTCACCAACTTCATCTAAAAAAATGGTGCCACCATCGGCTACTTCAAAATAACCATTTCGAGTGGCTGTAGCACCTGTAAAAGCACCTTTTTCATGGCCGAAAAGTTCACTGTCAATTGTGCCTTCTGGAATGGCACCACAGTTTACGGCAATATATTTACCGTGTTTTCTGTGAGATAGGGAATGGATAATTTTAGGAATACTTTCTTTACCCACACCAGATTCACCAGTTACTAAAACCGAAATATCTGTTGGTGCTACTTGAATAGCTTTTTCAATGGCGCGATTAAGTGTTGGGTCGTTTCCAATTATGCCGAAACGCTGTTTGGTTGCTTGTACTGATTCCATATCTAATTTCCTGCGAAGGCAGGAATCTTATTAATTATTAATAGCTCCTTTTTATTCTGAATACCCAACAGCCTCGCCAATGAGTGTTGCTGTGGTACAGTCTATTATTTTTACGTTTACAAATTCGCCTACTTTATAATGTTCTTTCGGAAAAACTACAACTGTATTTTGTGAGGTTCGTCCAGACCAGTCTAAATCGGATTTTTTCGATTCTTTTTCAATCAACACTTCATGGATTTGGCCTAAATTTGCCAATGTTTTTTTATGACCATTAGCACGTTGCACATCAATAATTTCTTGTAAACGACGTTTTTTTGTGTCTTCTGGAACATCATCTTTCATATTTCTACCAGCCATGGTTCCTGGTCTTTCTGAATAGGCATACATAAAACCAAAATCGTATTGAACAAATTCCATTAAGCTCAACGTATCTTGATGATCGGCTTCTGTTTCTGTTGGAAAACCTGCAATCATATCTTGACTTATAGCGCAATTTGGGAGAATACGTTTTATATTGGTAATGAGATCCATATATTCTTCACGTGTATGCTGCCTGTTCATTTCCTTTAAAATGCGGTTGCTACCACTTTGTATTGGTAAATGAATATGGTTACAGATGTTTTTATATTTTGCCATGGTTTCTACAACATCCAACGTCATGTCTTGCGGGTTAGATGTAGAGAAACGTATGCGCATTTTAGGTTGTGCTTGGGCACATTGTTCTAATAATTTCGAGAAATTGATAGCTGTTGCTTTTTGCATGTCACTTGCTTTTTCAAAATCTTTTTTCAGTCCGCCGCCATACCATAAATAACTGTCTACATTCTGACCTAGAAGTGTAATTTCTTTATACCCTTTGCTCCATAAATCGTTTATTTCCTCCATAATACTTTGAGGATCTCGACTACGTTCACGACCTCGAGTAAAAGGAACAACGCAAAATGTACACATATTATCGCAGCCACGCGTAATGGAAACAAATGCCGTAACACCATTCGTGTTTAAACGTACTGGAGAAATATCACCGTAGGTTTCATCTTTAGAGAGTATGACGTTTATGGCGTCACGACCAGCTTCCACTTCAGAAAGCAGATTGGGCAAATCTTTATAAGCATCTGGGCCAACAACGAGATCTACAATTTTTTCTTCATCTAAAAATTTACTTTTCAAACGTTCTGCCATACAGCCTAAAACACCGACTTTCATTTTAGGATTTATCTTTTTTACGGCATTGTATTTTTCTAAACGCTTACGAATGGTTTGTTCAGCTTTGTCACGAATAGAGCAGGTGTTTACTAAAACCAAATCAGCTTCTTCTAGCTTTTGGGTTGTGTTAAATCCTTCGTTGGTAAGAATGGAAGCCACAATTTCGCTATCGCTAAAATTCATAGCACAGCCGTAACTTTCAATAAAAAGTTTGCGTGTATTGGATTCTTTGGCTTCTAGTATAAGGGTTTCACCTTGTTTTGATTCGTCTATAATCTTCTCCATAAATGCATCTGAAATGAGGTTCAGTCAATAAGTATGCAAAGTTACAATTATTTTTTACACTGTGACAAAGTGTCATATAATAAAAAATAATTTTGCGCATGCTATAAAATTAACCGTAATTTGAAATCTATCACGAACTAATTAACCACTTATGAACACAATGAATTCACTTTTAGAAAAAATTGCGAATGCACCTTCGTTAGATTTTGGTACTATTTTTAGCGACGCGTTTGATTTGTTTAAGAAAACTTGGGTACAAGGCTTTTTATTGCAAATTATAACGTTCATTATTGTATTACCTTTTATTCTGTTATTATATTTACCATTGTTGGGTATAATTATTTCTCAAGCAACAACAGGGGATCAAGATCCTGAAGCGTTTCAGGCTTATTTTGCAGGTTTGGGAATTATGTATATGCTGTTTTTTATAGCAGGTATATTAGTGCTAAGTGTTGTTTCCCTAGCATTGAATGCAGGTTTTTTTAGAATTATGAAACGATTAGACCATAATGAGCCTATTAAAACATCAGATTTCTTTTATTATCTAAAAGGAAAATATTTTGGAAAGCTACTGATATTAATGTTTGCAGCTTTATTTATTAGTTTAATAGCTGTTATGCTTTGTATATTGCCTATAATTTATGTTGTTGTTCCCATATATTTCTTCTCCATTATTTTTGCCTTCAATCCAGAATTACCTGCTGGTGACATTATAAAGGCTAGTTTTAAATTAGGAAACAAAAAATGGTTATTAGTATTTGGTTTAACTATAATCGCGTCACTTTTAGCACAAATTGTTGGTATGCTAATGTGCGGTATAGGTATTTTAGTTACAGCACCGTTTGTATACCATCCTATGTATTTAGTTTATAAAAATGTAATTGGTTTTGAAGATGAAGTACCAACCAATCATATTGTATCGTAAATTGTAAAAACATTTAATTTTATATTTAATACCTGTATTTAAAATTGTTTAAATACAGGTTTTTTATTGGTAGTAGGGATAAAATAAAGCATAGGAATTTTTAAAAATTAGGAACATGTACTTTTTTTCATATACATTTGTAGCCTTAAAAAACATGAAATGGCAAAGAATTTAGTTATTGTTGAGTCGCCAGCGAAGGCGAAAACAATTGAAAAATTTTTAGGAAAAGATTTTAAAGTAGAATCCAGTTTTGGACATATAGCTGATTTACCTTCCAAGGAATTAGGTGTTGATGTTGAAGGCGATTTTAAACCTGTTTATGAGGTTTCTAAAGATAAAAAAGCAGTAGTAAAAAAACTGAAAGATTTAGCAAAAAAAGCCGATATGGTTTGGCTAGCAAGTGATGAGGATCGCGAGGGTGAGGCAATTGCTTGGCATTTAGCCGAGTCTTTAAATTTAGATAAAGAGAAAACAAAACGGATTGTTTTTCACGAAATTACAAAAACCGCTATTCAAAAAGCCATTGAAAATCCACGTGGAATTGATTACGATTTAGTGGATGCACAACAAGCTCGTCGTGTTTTAGATAGAATAGTAGGTTATGAGTTATCGCCTGTTTTATGGCGAAAAGTAAAAGGTGGTTTGTCCGCGGGACGTGTGCAATCGGTTTCAGTGAGACTCATTGTAGAGCGTGAACGTGATATACAAGGATTTAATCCGGTGGCATCTTATAGAATTGATGCGGAGTTTTCAAATGAAGATGGTCAAACCTTCAAAGCAAAACTTCCGAAGAATTTTTCATCTAAAAAAGAAGCACAAGCCTTTTTAGAAAAAAATGCTAAAGCGACATTCAAAATTGGTGATTTACAAAAAAAGCCAGCAAAAAAATCGCCAGCAGCACCATTTACAACATCCACATTACAACAGGAAGCAGCACGTAAATTATACTTTTCTGTAAGTAAAACCATGACTATGGCACAACGCTTATATGAAGCCGGTTTAATAACCTATATGAGAACCGATAGTGTCAACCTTTCTGATGAGGCGCGAAAAGGTGCCAAAGCAGAAATTGAAAGTGCTTATGGTTCTAAATTCAGTAAACCACGTACGTATAAAGGAAAATCTAAAGGCGCACAAGAAGCGCATGAGGCTATACGTCCAACAGATTTTGCAAATCATTCTGTAAATATAGATCGCGACCAAGCGAGATTATATGATTTAATATGGAAACGCGCTATTGCATCACAAATGAGCGATGCGGAATTAGAGCGTACCAATTTAAAAATAGACGCCTCCACACACAACGAAAATTTTACTGCAAATGGTGAGGTAATTACCTTTGAAGGTTTTCTAAAAGTATATTTAGAAGGCACTGATGATGAAGATGAAGAGCAAGATGGTATGTTGCCAGCCATGAAGGTGAACGAAACCTTGCTTAATAATTATATTACCGCAACCGAACGGTATACTAGACCACCAGCGCGCTATACTGAAGCGTCTTTGGTTAAAAAGCTAGAAGAACTTGGTATTGGTCGTCCGTCCACCTATGCGCCAACAATTTCTACCATTCAGAACAGAAATTATGTAGAAAAAGGAACTATTGATGGTGTGGAACGTGAGTACACGGTATTAACATTGCAAGATGGAGCAGTTAAGGATAAATTACTTTCTGAAAAAGTAGGTTCAGACAAAGGGAAATTAGTACCAACAGATATTGGTATGATTGTAACTGATTTCCTAGTGAATCATTTTGAAACTATTTTAGACTACAATTTTACCGCTAAAGTGGAAGAGGATTTTGATGAAATTGCGGAAGGTAAAGTAGATTGGAAAAAAATGATGAAGGATTTCTATAAAGACTTTCATCCAGTTGTTGTTGATGTCCAGGAGAATGCAGATCGGGAATCTGGCGAACGTATATTAGGAAAAGACCCAGAAACAGGAAAGCAGGTAAGTGTGCGTTTAGGGAAGTTTGGACCTATGGTTCAAATTGGAACCGTGGATGATGAAGAGAAACCACAGTTTGCAAGCCTGTCTCCCGAGCAACAATTAAATACCATTACCTATGAAGAAGCTATGGATTTATTTCAGCTTCCTAAATCTTTAGGTGAATACGAAAAATTACCTGTTGAGGTAAACAACGGTCGTTATGGACCGTATGTTAAGTTTGGCGATCAGTTTGTGTCCTTGCCAAGAGGTACAGATCCATTAAGCGTAGAGTTGGATGATGCTATTGTTCTTATTAAAGAGAAGCAAAAAGCAGATGCTCCTATATATATGTATAAAGATTTACCGGTTCAGAAAGGAAAAGGGCGTTTTGGTCCTTTTATAAAATGGAACGATATGTTTATTAACGTAAACAAAAAATATGATTGGGATAATTTATCGGATGATGATATTGTAACCTTAATTGAAGATAAAATTCAAAAAGAAATAGATAAGGTTATCCATAATTGGGAAGATGCTGGTATCCGTGTTGAAAAAGCACGTTGGGGCAGACATAACATTATAAAAGGTAAAACTAAAATTGAATTACCAAAAACACATGATGTTAGTGAAATGACGTTAGAAGAGGCACAAGCAATTCTAGAAAAAAATGCACCCAAGAAAAAGGCAGCCAAAAAGAAGGCGCCTGCCAAGAAGGCGACAGCCAAAAAAGTAGCCAAGAAAAAAACCACGACTAAAAAGTAATAGTAGCTAATGAATTTTAGTTTTCTGACTCCCGTTCCCGATAGTGTTGTAGCTCATAATGAATTATTGTCAACACAAGCGCTTGGAAGAAAATTGCGTATTCATTCTGCTCAAAGTGGGATTCCAGATTTAGATGGTGTGCAAATAGCCATCATTGGCGTTTTGGAAAACCGGAATGATATTAATTATATAGGTGAAGATTTTAATTTAAACGAAATTAGAAAATCACTTTACGCTCTTTTTCCTGGAAATTGGCATATTAAAATTGCCGATTTAGGCGATATTCATAAAGGAGAATCTATAGAAGATACCTATTATGCCGTAAAAACTGCCGTTGCTCTATTGATTCCCAAAGGTATTATACCAATTATCCTTGGTGGAAGTCAGGATTTAACCTATCCTATCTATCGTGCTTATGATGCGTTGATGCCAATGGTGAATATTGCCAACGTAGATTCTAAATTCGATTTAGGCGATTCAACCAAGCCAATTAAAAACAATAGCTTTGTTGGAAAGATTATATTAGATGAACCGTATAACTTATTCAATTACGCAACTATAGGTTACCAAACCTATTTTAATTCGCAAGAAGAAATAGACTTAATGGATAAGCTTTATTTTGAGTCTTACCGATTAGGGTCTGTGTCTAATGATATTACACTTGTGGAGCCAGCCTTACGGGATGCCAATATAGTGAGTGTTGATTTAGGGTCTGTAAAAGGATCGGAAGTTGGCTCTAGGCAACAAGCATCACCAAATGGTTTTGATGGAAAAGAAATTTGCGCAATTTCACGTTATGCCGGAATTAGTAATAAAGTAACAACATTTGGAATTTTTGAGTACAAACCGTCTAGTATTGACGATTTAACCTCTGGTTTAATAGCTCAAATGTTGTGGTATTTTATAGAAGGTGTTAATTATAGGGTGAAAGACGATGATTTTTCATTAGATCATAACTACCAAAAATTCATTACCTTGGTCGACCACCAAGAGCTTATTTTTTATAAAAGTATGAAATCTGGGCGTTGGTGGATTGAAATACCTTTTTTAGAAGAAATAAATAATAAATTGAAAAGACATACGTTATTACCTTGTACGCACCAAGATTATCAGGATGCCTGCAATAATAATGTGCCAGAACGCTGGTACAAGGCGTTTCAAAAGAATTGTGTATAAAACTTTAACGTTTTAAGGTGGTATTTCATCGATGAGATGCATTTTTTTACGATGAAACGAGTAATTTTAGGAAAAAAAAGTTGTTTTTTACAAATTATATAAATATGTTTACGCTCTTAAAATTTTTAAGACCGAAATAATTAACCTCGAGTTTTCTATGGATATGAAAAAATTAATGTTATTAACCGCAATTTTAGCTGTGCTAACTAGCTGTGGATCTGGAGACAGAGGTCAGCTTGTAGGAGTTAAAGGAAAAAAATGGCATCCCGAAAAACCTTATGGAATGGAATTAGTTCCAGGTGGTGCTTTTATAATGGGTAAAGCAGACGACGATCTTGCTGGAGTTAATGATGCACCAGCCAAAACGGTAACCGTTCGTTCCTATTATATGGATGCTACCGAAATTACAAACAGCGAGTATAAGCAGTTTGTTAACTGGGTACGTGATTCAACAATCAGAACACGTTTAGCTATTTTAGCCGATGAAGAAGGTTTAACTCAAGCTGACGCTGGTACTATTGGAGATTATGCATTTGTAGATGCAGATCCAGATAATATGTCTGTGTACGAAAAATACATGTATGATAATTATGCTGGTTTAGGTCCAACAGGCTACGAAGGTAGAAAGTTAAACAATGATATCGATATTGAATTTGATACAGCTGCTTATATTGATGAGTTGTATGCAGAAGTTATGGATACCATGTATTTACCAATAGAAGAATCTTATAATGGTCAACGTACTTGGGATGTAAAGAAATTTAAATTCCAGTATACATATATGGATATCGAGAAAGCTGCCAAAATGCATAATAAAGGTAAAAAGCGTTCTGAATTCTTAATTACAGAAGCTGTAGAAATTTATCCAGATACAACGGCTTGGATTCGTGATTTTGCATACTCTTATAATGAGCCAATGCATAATGATTATTTCTGGCATGCTGCTTATGATGATTATCCAGTTGTAGGTGTGTCTTGGAAACAAGCTAATGCGTTCTGTGAATGGCGTACCTTATATCATAATTCATACAGAAAAGGTAAAAAGCAACATAATGTACCAAAATACCGTTTACCATCAGAAGCGGAATGGGAGTATGCTGCACGCGGTGGCTTACAAGCGGCAACCTTTCCTTGGGGTGGACCTTACACTAAAAATGATAGAGGTTGCTTTATGGCAAACTTTAAACCATTACGTGGTGATTATGCGGCCGATCAAGCATTATATACTGTAGAAGCAAAATCTTACGAAGCAAACGATTACAATCTATACAATATGGCTGGAAACGTTTCAGAATGGGTACATGCTTCTTACGATCCATCTTCTTATGAGTATGTTTCAAGTATCAACCCTAGTGTAAATGATATTAATAATAACCGGAAAGTAGTACGTGGTGGATCTTGGAAAGATGTCGCGTATTATTTACAAGTAAGTTCAAGAGACTATGAGTATGCAGATTCTGCACGTAGCTATATTGGTTTCAGAACCGTTCAAGATTATTTAGGTACGGATGTAACCTTAAATTCTCTAAACTAATTAAACAAAAAATTAAACTAAACTATAAACTAAATTTAACTAAACTAAAAATTAAAAATTATGGCACAATCAAGAGGATTTAAGAAATTTATGGCAATGGCTTACGGATTAGGTGCATCTATTGTTATTATTGGTGCATTATTCAAAATTATTCACTTTGAAATCGGTCCATTAACAGGTAACGTGATGTTAACAATTGGTTTAGTTACTGAAGCAATAATTTTCGCACTTTCTGCCTTTGAACCAGTAGATAATGATTTAGACTGGTCATTAGTATATCCTGAATTAGCTGGAGGTATGGCAACAACTAAAAAGAAAGAACAACCAAAAGATGCTGAAGGATTATTATCTCAAAAATTAGATAATTTATTAAAAGATGCTAAAATTGACGGTGAGTTAATGGCTTCTTTAGGAAACAGTATTAAAAACTTTGAAGGTGCTGCAAAAGGAATTGCTCCAACCGTAGATTCAATTGCTGCTACTAAAAAGTATGGTGAAGAGTTATCTTTAGCTGCTGCACAAATGGAATCATTAAACAGCTTGTATAAAGTTCAATTAGAAAGCGTTAATCGTCAAGCAACCATCAACGAAGAGTCTGTTGAAAATGCACAAAAATTAAAAGAACAAATGCAATCATTAGCATCTAACTTATCATCTTTAAACGGTGTTTATGGCGGTATGTTATCTGCAATGAATAAAAACTAATTAAGTTTAGTAGTATCAATTTTAAGTAATTATAACAAAAAACTAAATTAGAAATGGCAGGAGGAAAATTATCTGCAAGGCAGAAAATGATTAACTTGATGTATTTAATCTTCATTGCGATGTTAGCATTGAATATGTCAAAAGAAGTGCTTTCGGCATTTGGCTTAATGAATGAAAAATTAGTCGAATCAAACGAAGCAACTACGGATAGAAATCAGGCGTTTATGGCTGGGTTAGCTGAAAAAGTTAGCGAACAACCAGCTAAATATCAACCATTGAAGGCGCAAGCTGATCAAATTGATGAATTATCAAACGATTTCAACTCATACTTAAGTGATTTAAAAGGACAAATGACAGCAACTGTTGATGATCCTCAAGATTACGAAGTTATGGATAAAGGTGACTTTTTAGACAACTACTTCTTTAAAGGCGAAAAGTTGAAGCCAGAAGGTCAAGAGTTCATGGATAAAATAAATGCCTATAGAGATGGTGTTGTTGCTGTATTAAACACAAACCCTGATTTAGCTGATATTGCTGAAGATGTGGAAGAAAAGTTTTCTACAGAGCCAGTAGTAAATAGAGATGGTAACAAAATTGATTGGTTAAGCTACCACTACAGAGGATTTCCTTTAGTAGCCTCTTTAACTAAAATGACCCAATTACAAGCAGACGTTAAAACAACAGAATCTGAAGTGTTGTCGTCTATGTTAGCTGGTAAATTAAAAGTTGAAGCTTCTCTAACAAACTTTGATGCGATTGTAGTACCAAGTAAAACGGCTTTCTTTTCGGGAGAAAACTTTACAGGAACTATTATCTTAGGTAAAAAGGATAACACGCTTCAAGCTGATAAAGTTATTATCAACGGACAAGAGTTATCTAAAGAATCTATGCAAGCTGGTAAAACAATTTTAGATTTCCCGGCAGGTGCTGTTGGAGAAAGAGAAATTACTGGTGAATTTCAATTTAAAGAAGGTGATTCTATTATCTCTATTCCTGTGCAATCTACCTATGCAGTAGTACCTAAACCAAATTCAGCAACAATTTCTGCTGATAAGATGAACGTTGTTTATCGTGGTGTTGCTAATCCAATGACTATCTCGTTTGCTGGTGTATCTGATAATAACGTATCAGCTAGTGCGCCAGGTTTAAGTAAAGCATCTGGAACAGGTAAATACGTAATGAATCCAGGTTCTGGTCGTGAAGTGTCTATTAATGTGTCAGGAACATTGCCTGATGGATCAAAAGTTAGTGATAGAGCAACTTTTAGAATTAAAGATATTCCAAAACCAACAGGATCTATTAGTGGTCAAACAGGTATTGTAAAATTACCACGTAACAGTGTTGAAATTTCAACTATTGGAGCGTTATTGGATGATTTTGACTTTGAATTACCAATTCAAGTAACATCATTTAAGGTAAAAGTACCTGGACAGCCATCTGTAAATGTTAGTGGAACAAAATTAAATAGTCAAGCTAAAAATGCCTTACGTAAGGCAAGACGTGGAGACCAAATATCAATTTTCGATATTTCAGCACAAATTAAAGGAAACTCATCTTATAAGTTAAAAGGTGTATCTCCAGTAATTGTTGAATTAACAAATTAATATTGGTTTTAACATCTGATGATAAGCCCAAATAATTAAAATTAAAACAGATGAATTATAAAAGTTTTTTATTAACCGTTTTAGGAGTGTCTTTTGTGACAGCTTCTTTTGCACAGGCAAACTTGTTGAGTGCAAAATCGCCAGAGGAAATTGGTGTGCGCACAGAAGCTCAAAAAGCAGTGGATAATGATAAACCATTGGAATATGGTTATGTTGATGATAGAGACATTCTGTTTTCTAAAATGACATGGGAACGCGTTGTTCTTGATGAGCGTGTTAACTTTCCATTGTACTATCCAGTGGACACAAATAACATTGGAGCGCACAGACGCTCATTATTTGATGTTCTTTGGAAAAATGTAAAAAACGGAAACATTGCTACCGTTTATGACGATTCATACTTTACAGCAGAACGTACTATTAATGATTTGCGTGCTAGTATGTCTAAAGTAGATACCTTAGACATTGGTTACGATCAGTACAATGCGGATGGATTTGTTTCTCCGGAGTATATTACTAAACGTGATATAACATCGTATGATGTAAGCGCCTATTTAATAAAAGGACTTTGGTACTTTGATAAGCGTCAAGCTGAATTAAAATATCGTTTAATTGGTATTGCACCTGCAGCACCAGATGTTAACTTTATTGATTCGGATGATGAAGCAAACAAAGAACCTATTCCATTGTTTTGGGTATTTTTCCCAGATGCACGTGAAATTTTACACGAAGCTAAAGCATTTAATAATGAAAACAGCTCAGTGCCATATTCATTTGATCATTTGTTAAACTCTAGACGTTTTAACGGCTATATTTACAAAGAAGAAAACGTATATGGAGACCGTAAGGTAACCGAGTATATTTCTGAAAATGCATTAATGCAGTTATTAGAATCCGAGCGCATTAAAGAGAAGATTAGAAACTTTGAATTAGATATGTGGTCTTACTAAGCCTTACATATTAAGAATATTAAAACGCTCACCTTTTTAAGTGAGCGTTTTTTGTTTTTATGATATTAATAATCCGAAAAGCACAGTACCTTTGCATATATGAAAGTAGATTATTTTATAGTAGGTCTGGGTTTAGCTGGTGTTGCCTTTTGTGAGCAATTACGTAAAGCCAACAAATCCTTTTTGGTGTTTGATAATAATTCCCAACAAGCGTCTTTGGTTGCTGCTGGTATGTATAATCCGGTTATTTTAAAACGTTTTACTGAGGTTTGGATGGCAAAGGAGCAATTGGCTTTAGCCCAACCATATTATAAGGAACTAGAGCGCCTATTGAACGTTAAACTCGATTATAAACTCAAATTATATAGACGTTTTGCATCTATCGAAGAACAGAATATCTGGTTTACAGCTTCAGATAAGCCAAACTTGGAACCGTATTTGTCAACGACTTTAGTACCTAATAAAAGTCCACAAATTGATGCTCCATATAATTTAGGTGAAGTTTTTGAAGCTGGACGTGTGGATACAACCGTTTTGATTTCGAATTATAGAACCTATCTAAAAAGCCATTCACAAATAGTAACGGATGGCTTTCAATATGAAGCCTTACAAATAGAGGCCGAGACGCTTCAGTATAAAAACCATGAAGCCAATCACATTGTGTTTTGCGAAGGGTTTGGATTAAAACAAAATCCGTTTTTTAACTACTTACCACTAAATGGAACCAAAGGAGAGGTTTTAACCATAAATGTTCCCGGTTTGAAAATAGATTATGCCATAAAATCTAGTGTTTTTATTATGCCAAATTCAGATGAAGATTATTATGTTGGTGCCACCTATAGTCGATTTGATAAAACAAACAATCCTACAGAAGAAGGGAAGGCGGAATTAAGTAGTAAACTGAAAACATTTTTAAAAGCACCTTTTGAAGTTGTGAGCCATAAAGCGGGTGTTCGGCCAACAGTAAATGACAGAAGACCATTGGTAGGTACGCATGCAAGTCATAAAAATCTACATGTGTTAAACGGATTGGGCTCTAGAGGGGTAATGATTTCGCCTTATGCCGCAAAGCAACTTTTTAACTTTATAGAAAACAAGCAACCATTAAACCCAGAAATTGCAATAGGCAGATATACTATTTAGCTTTTTCCTTATCGTAATCTACAAACATGTTTATCCAGATGTTTCGAGAAATACGCATGATAATAGGTGAGAAAACAATTAATGTTCCAACTATGGCAATAAAGGCCGTCATTAATCCGGAACCTAGAAAAAGATAACTAATTACAAAAGCAGCCACGGCAAAAGCAATGCCAACGGCATAACTCACATACATTGATCCGTAAAAAAATGAGGGTTCAATATGAAATTTAAAGCCACAATGAACGCAGTTTTCATGCATTTTTTGAACTTCAGATAGTACGTACGGGTTTTTATTAACGTACATGGATTCCTGATGGCACTTAGGGCAAGCACCTGTAAAAATGCTATAAAGCTTCGTTCCTTTTGTTATCATTTTTATTAGTTTACTTTTGCAGTTTATAAGAAAAACAAAATTAGCCAATTATTTAATATAGTTTAGTAACAATTGTAACAAAATGCTCAATATTCACAACCTTTCTGTTTCCTTTCAAGGCGATTATCTCTTTGAAGAAATTACCTTCAAAATAACCGCAGGCGATCGTATTGGTCTCATTGGGAAAAATGGCGCAGGAAAATCGACCATGCTAAAAATTTTAGCAAAAGAAATGGAGCCGGATTCTGGCCAATTGGCAGCCGATAAAAACTTACGAATCGGATTTTTAAAACAGGATATCGATTTTGAATTAGGACGAACCGTTCTGGAAGAGTCCTACGAAGCTTTTAAAGAAATTAAGGAAGTTGAAGCAAAGCTTGATGATATAAACACCCAATTGGCAACACGTACCGATTATGAAAGTGATGGCTATCATCAACTCATGGTGGATGTAAATGATATGCAACACCAATATGAAATTTTAGGTGGTTATAACTACCAAGGCGAAACCGAGAAAATACTTCAAGGTTTAGGATTTAAGCGTGAGGATTTTAATAAATTAACGGATACCTTTTCTGGAGGTTGGCGTATGCGAATTGAGTTAGCCAAGCTTTTATTGCAAAACAATGATTTGCTGCTTCTGGATGAGCCTACCAACCACTTGGATATTGAATCTATTATCTGGCTGGAAGGCTTTTTAACAGGCTATTCCGGTGCTGTGGTAATTGTATCACACGATAAAATGTTTTTAGATAATGTGACGAACCGAACCATTGAAATTTCATTAGGAAGAATCTACGATTACAACAAGCCATATTCCAAGTTTTTAGTATTGCGAAAGGAAATAAAAGAGCAACAATTAGCCACACAAAAAAATCAGCAAAAGGAAATTGAACAAACCGAAAAGCTAATTGAAAAGTTTCGTGCTAAAGCATCTAAAGCTACCATGGCACAATCCTTAATCAAGAAGTTGGACCGAATGGATAGGATTGAGGTTGATGAAGATGATAACAGCGTCATGACGCTTAAATTCCCGGTGTCTATTGTTCCTGGGAAAGTGGTGATTGAAGCAAATAATATCACTAAAAAATATGGCGATTTAACGGTTTTAAAAGATATCGATTTACATATTGCTCGCGATATTAAAACGGCGTTTGTTGGACAAAATGGTCAAGGAAAATCCACCTTAGCTAAAATTATTGTGGGCGAATTAAAGCATGAAGGCAGTTTAAAACTCGGTCACAATGTTCAAATAGGGTATTTCGCACAAAACCAAGCTGAATATTTAGATGGTAATAAAACGGTTTTAGATATTATGATTGATGCGGCCAATGAGAAAAATAGAAGTCGCGTTCGTGATATTCTAGGATCTTTTTTATTCCGCGGTGATGAAGTAGATAAGTATGTTCGTGTATTATCTGGAGGTGAACGAAACCGGTTGGCACTAGCCAAATTATTATTGCAGCCTTTTAATGTATTGGTTATGGATGAGCCAACGAATCATTTGGATATCAAATCGAAAAACGTGTTAAAGGATGCCCTAAAACAATTTGAAGGAACATTAATTCTAGTATCGCACGATAGAGATTTTCTCCAAGATTTAACCGATACGGTTTATGAATTTAAAGATCATAAAATAAAAGAATATCTCGGAAATATTGATTTCTACCTCCAACAACGTAATGTTGAAAATCTGCGTGAGGTGGAAAAACGTGATGTAGAAAAACAAGCGCCTAAAGAAAGCAATAAAGAAAGTTACGAATACCAGAAGAAATTTAAATCGCTTAATAATAAGTTGAGTAATATTGAATCTAAAATTCAACAATTAGAAAAAACGATAAAAGAAATTGATGTAGAGCTCGCCACGAATTATGATGAAGTGGTTTCTAATCCGGACTTTTTCGAAAGTTATCAAAGTAAAAAAGATAAATTAGAAAGTTTAATGCACGACTGGGAGCAGGTTCAAGAATCTTTAGACGCTTTGGATTAATTTGTGATTTTGGGTGTAAAATCTTAACAAAACGTGCATTTCATCGAATAAATTTGTTTTTAATCTATATTCGACTTAATATTGTTCAAGATTTGATTCCAAATTTATCACTTATGAAAGCTATTAAACTATCAATTTTATGTTTGTTTGTAACAGCCTTGTCATTGGCTAACGTTACAAATACGGAGAAAGCTGCGCTTGTAGCACTTTATAATTCTACAAACGGAAGTCAATGGACACATGCTTGGGACTTATCATCTCCTATGGAAAGTTGGTATGGCGTAACGGTTAAAAACAACCAAGTAGTGGATTTAAATTTAGAATTCAATAACTTACAAGGAACACTTCCCCAAGAAATAGGAAATTTGGTTAATTTGAAGCATTTAAATTTCGGTTTAAACAAGCTATCAGGTTCCATTCCTTCATCAATAGGAAATTTAAACAAATTAGAAACATTAAACTTATCTATGAATATTCTAGATGGGTCTATACCTACTAATATTAGTAAGTTATCAAACCTACGCATATTAGAATTAGGCAGTAATAAGTTAACCGGCACGATACCTACAGAAATTAGTGCTATGAGTAATTTAGTAAAATTAAGTTTAATCGATAATAAGATTAGTGGTGAGATTCCTGCTGAAATTATGGCATTAACACAATTAGAAGAAATTGTTTTAGCTAATAATCTATTAACAGGAGACGTACCATTTGAATTATCTTATTTCCCCAAATTAAAAACATTTATGGTAAGCGACAACAAATTAAACCAGGAGTACATTAGCGTTATTAACGGTAACAATCCAAACATGATGGACTTAAATTCAGGATCTGTTATTACAGACAACGATTAAGGAAACGTACAAGAATTATTTTAATAAAGAGGTTATTTTTTAATAACCTCTTTTTTTTGTATTTTAATTTTATGGAAGAACACGAGTTTCAATGCCCATATTGTTGGGAGTCTATTTCAATGTTATTAGATAGCTCACAATCTGAGCAGCAATATATTGAGGACTGTGAGGTCTGTTGTAATCCCATTCAAATATCGGTGCAATTTGAGGGGCAAAACTTGGTTAGTTTCCGTGCAGAAAACATTGAGCAATAATTTTTTTTAAATTCTGCTTGTTATATTTAAAAAGCATTGTATCTTTGCAGTCCAAAATGGTTGAATCGGCATTATGAACCGGTAAGTTAAAAGCTAAACAACGTACTTGGAAATTAAATCGCGGGATAGAGCAGTAGGTAGCTCGTCGGGCTCATAACCCGAAGGTCACTGGTTCGAGTCCAGTTCCCGCTACTATAAAGCCCAGTTTTACTGGGCTTTTTTCATTTTGTAGTAATATTGTAGTAAAACTGTCTTATTTAAAAGTGAATCTATCAATTTTGGTTATTCTTATCTACTTGGCTGTTTTAACCATTGTTTAATATTATACTGATTCGATAGTATTCGTTTTGCTTCTGATGGATTTCCAGCTTCAACGCTAACCGTAATAGCTGTTCCTGTTCCCTCAATTCTAATTTTACCTGTGTATGTTGCCATGATTATATATTAAGTGATTTAAGCTGCATTTAAGACTATCTTTTTAACTTTCTGAACTGTTCCGCTAGATTTCCCTGTTAACGTCATAATATTGCGTACAGATTGATTTTGCTTCACAAATTTCACTATATCTGAATGCTCTGTCAATAGTTGTTTAGCATCTTTAGTTGAACCTTTTTTTCTGCCAAGGACACCACCATCTTTTACGTATTTTTTTCGTCCAGAATCTAATCTTGATTTTATAAGACGAAGTTCTGCTGATGCAAAAGTCGATGCAATTGAAAGCATTGTTTGAACCATACCGTTCACCTCACCACTTTCTAATAATGTATGTAGCTTATAATTATTTATAATAATATTGATACCATTAGCATTACATTTTTCAAGAAATAAAGCGAATGAAGATATTTTACGACTTATTCTTGAAATCTCAGATGCTATTATGTGTTTAACCCCATTTGCGATAGCATAATCTAGTATTTCATTGTTAACCTCGTCATTCTTAGTGCCACTTTTGTAATAGCTAAACTCTTTTATAATTTGATACGAGCCATTATAATTAGACATTAATTCCTCACTCTGACGGCTTACGTCTTGCTTACTTTCGGTAGTAGAACATCTACTAATAATTATTGCTTTATCCATATATCAAATATAGGTAAAAACTATATAAAAACCAAAAAAAATAGATAAAATCTATTAGTATGTGTTTTTTTATCGGAAGTCAGCACAATCATAACATAAAAAACATTAGTTTCGTAACTAAATCAATTGAATAATGAACAAAACATCAATTACCACGATAATTTTATTTGCACTTATAATTTTTCAATCTTGCTCAAGCGATGATAACGATAATTCTACAGATGTAGATAGTAATTATTTTATGAGTGTACAATTTGATACTGTCGACCTCTATCAAGCAAGACCAGACATAGACGCTAATTTTGGGCTTGAAAATTGTCTTAATAATTCTGACTATGAAGATTTAGGAGATTTGGAACTGGCTTTTTTTACACCTTCTCAGTATTCCCTAGCTCAAGGGAATCTTCAATCAGGTATAGTAAGCCAAATTGAAACATCTGATTTTACAATTGATTTATATATAGTATATTATGAAAATGAAGAAAGTCATTTGTCCTGGCCAATGGAGCTTTACAATGCTACTTTTGATTCTGAATTCGATGAAAACCCTACCTTTTACCAAGACGTAGACGGGAATGCTCTTTTATTTGAAAATGATGGTAGTGCTTTTACAAATTGCTCTAATCCTTTCTTCTTTTATATAGATTTTACACGAGGAAATGAGACGTTAAACTTGCAGTCTAATTGGTTTATTGGAAATACGGCAGGGTCACAACCACATGTTTTTAATATATCTACACCAATACTTATAAGAGACTCAAATACTTCCGTGGAATATTCAGTTTCAGGTGAGTTTACTGCTGACTTTAAAGATAGTAACGATAATATCATTACATTAAACTGTGAATTCAAAACTCCTATGTATATGCTAAAATAAATCAAAGAATTTAATCGATACAATAAAGTGTGTCATTTTGGACCGATTACAGATTTAAAATGATACACTTCATGTTTTGATACGTTTTCACTTAATTTTAATCGTTTAGCCGATTTCCCATTCAATGTTAATCCCAGACCTTTATCACCAATTAAGTGAAAATTGTTTAACAATAGGTTAAACTGCTTTTGTGTAACCTTTATTTTCATATCTATTACCTTCTACTTTTAAATTATTACCAAGAATATCCCAATCCGTTCCCTGTGTTCCTTCTTTCATCATATAGAACAATCCGCCTTTATATTTAGCATAATCTGAACTATCTACTCTATCATGTTGAAAAAACTTCTTGATTTCACTTAATATCACTTTACCTAGTTTCTCATTTTCAATATAAACCATAAGATGATTATGCTGTCCGTTATTACGATTGGCAAATGGTTCAGTCACGAAAAATAACCTGATGGTAGTTTCTTTACCATACTTTTTGTCTAGCATTTCATAAAGTTTGTTCATCATCGTAATACTGTAATTCTTACTTCGTTCATGCTTGTAATCGACTGTAACAAAATATGTCCAATCTAATCCCCAAAGTTTATTCGCTAAAGGATTTTTATTTTCATGTAAATATTCCAATAAGTTTCGCATCATACGATTTGAATCACTTAAAGATTTATTGTCATCAAATAATATCTCTGTATTCCAGAATTTTTTATGTGCGATTGGAATTAGTCTTTCGCCCTTCTTTTTAGTTTCAATTTTAAGTTCAGGATTCTTATTGTAGAACCTAAAGATTGTTCTTCTACTTTTATTAACTCTTTTAGCAAATGCATCAATGTTTTCATACTTCATAATTTTAATAATTTATATCTAGCTTATTATAAAACGCTATTAGTCCATACAAGAGGTTTAATCAAGCGTTACTATAATATGTATCAAAAAATATTTCAAAGTGAAGGTTTTGACGCAAATTTCCTGAAAAAAAATTTTACCGCTAATATCTATTGCATGACAAACGTGTCACACCTGATTATAAATATTAAAAAATCACTAAAAGTTCAAGTAGAGGTGGGAGGGTGGTTCTGTTTATGAGAATTATATAGCTATAAGGAGCGATACGAGAATCGCATTAATCATACTAAACGCATGTAGAATCAATGAAAATTATAAGCTGTACCAGGTCCTGATGCATCTTAATTAAAATATCATCCTTTGAGTGGGAACGTGTCGTTTAGTAACTAAAACCATCTTTGTTAAAATATGCTCTGTAATAATTTATAAGATTCTCTCTGTTTATATATTCAGATTTGCTAATGGTAAATGTATTTAGACCATGTTTCCCTTTATCTGCATGCGCCTTTATAGTTTGCCTTGAGATACCGATTAATTTTTCTGCTTGTGAGTAGTTATAAGCATCTTCTGTTAGTGATTTAATAAATTCAAGTGTTTTTGTGTCATCGCCAAAAACCGCACCTTTTGGCATGCTCTGTATGGTTAATTCTGCGTCTTCTATATATTTATTAAAGTCTTTTACTACTCTTAAAGCGGAATCAATACACGTTTCTGTTTGTTCTAGTAGTGTTCTGCTTCCTAAACGAATTCTTTTAAAAGTTTCATCAAGTTCTTTGGGATTGATACTGTTCCCGTAAGATATTAAAGCTTCCATAATCTGCTTCTGTTCAACCTTACTCAATTTTCCTTTTTCCGCTAGTTGAAATACAGAAATGAAGATTTCTTTAGTGTTCATTAATTTGCTGGCTTTTCATCAAAAATACTAACATATTCTGGATTTATATCCCTTGAATAATCGATATATTTTTGTAGAGTTGATAGTTTTTCGTGGCTAGTGTAGCTCATTAATTCGTGTAAAGGTACTGTGTTAATTAAATTAGTAATAAAAGTGTCACGCCCTCTGTGCATGGTTAACAATTCATAGCGTTTCAGATTTTTCCCTGTTTCGTCTTCTGCAAGTGTGAGTTGGTCAAATAGTTTGGATTCTTTTAGTAATTTGTGTAAGACCTGATTTGTATAGGCATTACTATAAATTTTAAGATTATAATTTAGTGTCTCTAAAATTTCAATTGCCATTTTTGAAAGTGGTATAGTAGCAATTTTCCCTATTTTTCCTTTAGTTTTTTGAGCAACATGTTTGTAAACTTTACTTTCTTTAAAATCGCAAATAAATCCTTTATCAAAATTTTCGATATCCTTCCATCTAAAACCAGTTAAACAGGAAAATATGAAAATCAATTTCACATTTTCTTTTACGTCATTGTCGAACTTGTAATTATAAAGTTCATGAATTTCATTGATTGATAGAGTAGTTTTTATTTTTGAAGTTACTGTAATTTCATTCCTTTTATAACGCTTTAAAAAGTTATCATCTTTAATAAGCTCTTTTTCTTTTAAGTACGTAAAGTAGCCTGTTAGTACTTCAAATCTTTTATCTACACTTGCAGGTTTTAAGTTTCCTTTAGTCTTAAATTTATATATAACTCCATCGTGAATGATTTGTTTTTTCCGTTTGATGGTCAGCCATGAATGAAAATGATTTAGCCAATCATTATTAGTTACATCTGAATTTTTGAGTGTTGTTTGATGTTCAGCTTCGTAATCTTCAATAGTGCTTCTAAATGTTCCGTATGTTTTATAGCTTTCATTTGATTTGTTTCCACGTTCAACCAGTTGTACTCGTTTCCGTTCCATATATTCATCGTAGTGGTCCAGGAACAGGCTTGTTTTAACTTGTGCTTTGCCATCTTTAAGCCTGTCGAGGTTACTTTTAAGTTCATCAGCTGTAATAGTAGCACCATCTTTAAGATATTCAGAAACGATGTTATCTGCCTTTACTAGCCAATCACTGATAATTTTGTTCATATCAGTAGAATTGGGAACATCAATGCTAACTCTATTGTTTTTGTAGTCCCATTGTATGAACTTTTTACTTCGGTCTTTTGATTTAGAAATCTTTACACCAGTAGGAAATCTCATCACGCCTTTGGTTCCGTAGTAAATTACAACTGAACCGTTGTTAACTTTAGGTTTGCAATACATTAATTGAATTTTTCACTAAAATAGTTGTTTGTAGCAAAATTGTAGCAAAAAAAGGCTAACAAATTGCAATATTATCTTAACAGCATTGTTAGTTGTTTTTTGTAAAAGTCAATAAACACAGTATTTAGTTAACAGGTTTAAGAAAATATGTTAAGCTAATAAACTATATGCTTCGTCCAGCTCCCGCTACGAAGCTTAAGGCTAATTAAATCAAAGGGTTGTGTTCGCACAACCCTTTTTTTTATGACTTCAGTTTTAAGTTTTATATTGCAGGTACATGATTCAGTACATGATTTGCCTATGATACCCAACTAAAGCGAACCTGAAATTGGCACGGGCAAATTGGATGTAAACCACCGCTTTTAAGCAAACGTTGGCACGTCTATTATTCCTTTCGAAATCCTGAAACGGGCATGCTCGAGCGGATGAAAAATGTCTATGGCATAGCTAATAGATATAATACCAAAGAAGACCGACTTGTAGTAGGAGATGTTATGGAATGAAACGGCTACTTACCATGAACTCGATATCCAAGGCGTATTGAACTCAATCTTACATGAAAAAGAATTGATTGGCCGAAGGGTGAGTAACAATTGGTTTCATCAAAAAAAAACTGATAGTAATATAATTAAAAAGAGCCTTTGCTGTTATAACGCAAAGGCTCTTTTCTTTTTTCCGACGGTTAAATATTTTCAACCGTTAAAATTTCTAATTTTCTTTCACCATCTTTAAAAGGCCAATTTATTATATCGCCTACCTGTCTGCCAACCGTGGCAACGGCCACATCACATAAAATAGATAATTTTCCTTTTTTATTGTTTGTTTTAGTGGTAGCCACAAACATATATTCTTTTTCATTGTTATCCGTGTAATCTTTAATTTTTACACGTCGGTTTACTGTAACAACATCATTTGGTAAGTCTCGCCTAAGTACTTGTTTGGCTTCTCTTAGTTCTTGAAGTAATAATTCTTCTTCTTGTTTAGTTACTTTTTTTCTGCGGACATGATCTTTAATCATATCGTATATTCCTGTTGTTAAAATTACATTTTTAGACATAATATTTTTTTTTGAATTTCCTTCTTAATACTATGTAGATGTGACTCAATCATTCAAAATAGTGCAGCGCGTACGGAGCTCCTATATTGAGTGCTAATAGTCGTGTTAAGAAGAAAAAAGATTAAAATTTGAAAATAATAAAGAGTTGCCCTGTTCTTGAGTCGAAACAGGGATTAATTAATAAACTCTTTTGAATTTTTTAAAAAAATATCGTCATGTAAGTACGACAATGACAGCGCAAACCCTAAAGGTTTTTTTTTGGTATATAAAAAGTACATAGCTGTCATTTGTTTAAAAATTAATGAGTTACAAAGATATTCAATATATTCAACATTAACAATATAAAAGCTTCTAAAGTGTATAATAAACATGTGTTCTACAGGTTTCGTCCAATTAACTCGCCTACGCTAGTTTTTAAATGCGTATGGTTGTTTAAGTCCACGTGATTTATTAAATATTCCGAAAACCATTTTAAATCGTTCAAAACATATTTTTCATCTTCATCGTCAAACCCAAGAATTTGATGTTTCCTTTCTTCGTTGTCAATTAAATACAGATTGCCTTCAAACGTTTCTTCGTCAATTTGTTCAATAGTGTACTCAAAATCTATTATGTTTTTTAAATCCAAAATATATGCGCCAAAATCGTTTTTTACTTTAATTGCTTTATCCTCAAGTAGTATGAAGTTGTTATTTGATTGTTTTTTAGATCGTGTTCTTGAATAGTTATAAAACCCTGTTCCGAACAAAAATATAATGGCGGCTATTATTTTCCCACGATATTCCGCGTTGTTTATAAGCATGAATATAGAAATTCCGAGAGCTGCAATTATGGGAAGTAGTACCAGTCCGATAAGCGTTCCGAAATCTGTTTTCGACTTCCCAATAATTATTTTACCGTTGTCATTTGAATAAGAAATTTTGTGCCTTTTCAATTTAGATTCTAAAACTGAAGTATTCATTTATTGTTGTTGGTTAAATTTGGTCCTTATTGTTTTTTTTAGCTTATAGAAAAGGTCTTATCCCGTTATTAATGCAAGTATATATAAAGTTTTGTGTTAGTGGTATCATGTAAAGGTAATTTTTTTAAGGCAGTATCCCATGGCCAGCTTGGTTGTTGCACATTTTTTGTTTAAAATATCATGAACTAATTGTATGTTTGATTACAAATTGCATAACCCGTGTGTATTTCAAAACAACTTGAATTGGATACCACTTATATAATGATGAGATTGTTATTTTTAAATAAGGAAGATAATTGTCGTAATTTAGGCGTCACGTTTAAATTTGATAAAAAACTTTAAATAAGGATTAGCACGAAACTAATTATGATAGAATTTTTAGAAACATATAAACAGAATATTATTTACGGGACAATAGTTATTGTTGCAATTATCGTGTTACGAATGCTGACAAATAAATTGCATCATTGGTTAGCTAGAGAAAAGCAGCGAAAATTTCCCGGAGAAGAATCCACATCGTTGCGGTTACTAAAGCGTATTCTTAACACCTTATGGGTTGTTTTAGGAATAATAGCCTTGAGTTACTTGGTGTTAGATGAAAGTCGACATAATGCACTTACAGACGATTTTAAAATAGTTCTGTATATAGGAGTTGTTTTGGCACTCACCATAATTGCGGCTTCAACTGCGAATATGTGGTTTAAATATGATATCCAAAAAAAGATTGAAAACGAACACGATCCAACCAGTTTTAAATTTTTAAGATACGTTGTTCTTGTTGTTATTTATTTTGTTGGTATTCTTCTGTGTCTTTTAGCCTTTCCTTCGCTTAAAGGTGTTGCACAAACGGCTTTGGGTGGAGCAGGAGTATTAGCGCTTATAGCGGGTCTTGCAGCACAAGAAGCCTTGGCAAATGTTATTGGGGGGTTGTTTATAATTACTTTTAAACCTTTTAGAATTGGCGATCTTATCAAAGTAACAGATGCCATGGTTGGTAGAGTTACCGATATTACATTACGGCATACCGTCATTCGTAATTTTGAAAATAAGATGATTGTTATTCCAAACTCCATAATCAATAAGGAAAAGTTGATTAATTATGATATGGGCGAACTTAAATGTTGTGAACGTATTGAGATTGGTATATCCTATGATAGTGATATTGATGTAGCCAAAAAAATCATGCAAGAAGAATGTGAGAGACATCCACTTATTTTAGACAACCGTACAGAGTTAGAGATACAAGAGGGGTTACCGGTAGTAAAAACAGCGCTTATACAATTAAATGACTCTTCAATGACCATAAGAGCTTGGACCTGGGGAAGAAGCTACAGTGATAGCTTTCAACTTAAAATTGACGTTTTAGAAAGTATTAAAAAACGCTTTGATAAAGAAGGGATTGAAATTCCATTTCCTTATAGAACTATTGTAATGAAAAAAGAGAATTAGAAATTAAAAGTTACTATAAATTGCTGCTTTTTGGCTACAAAACAAGTTGTAAAGCAATAAAATTCATTAAATTTAACCCTAAATACATATAACATGAAAAATATTATTATACCTGTCGACTTTTCAAAGCAGTCAGAATTTGCATTAGAAACGGGAGCTATTTTAGCAAAAAAACATAACGCAACACTCCATGTTTTGCACATGCTAGAACTGTCAGATTCGTTAATTTCACAGTCTGATTCTGATAATAAAAACGAAATGTTGTTTATGGTTGCTTTAACTAAAAAGAAGTTTGAACCATTTTTGGATAAAGATTATTTAGAAGGTGTTACAGTACAACCGGTTATTAAACGACATAAAGTTTACAATGAAGTTGATGCTTTTGCCAAAGAAGTAGAGGCAGATTTAATTGTTATGGGATCGCAAGGTCTTACATTGCAGGATGGAATTTTTGCAGGTTCTAATGCAGAAAAAATGGTGCGTAATAGTAGTACGCCTGTTTTAATTGTAAAATCTAGTCCTAAAGATTTTAATTTAAGTAATGCCATTTTTGCTACAGATATGAGTATTGAAAGTGTGCCAGTTTACGAGAGAGCCAGTGCTGTTTTCTCAAATTTAGGAGTTACCATGCAGCCTGTTTATGTTAATAGACCATTTAATGATTTTATAAACACCAAAGAATTTAATGCCAAAAGACAGAAGTTTGCAGAAGCTGGAGGTTCAAATAAGGTTAAGTTTATAGCCGGACATACCATTGAAGACGGATTGATTCAATATGCCGAAGAAATTAATGCAGGTGTTATTGGAATAAGTACAAATGCCAGAAAAGGACTAAACCGTCTATTAAGAGGAAGTATTTCTGAAGATTTAGCAAACCAATCTAAATTACCAGTAATGACATTTAAATTGTAGAAAAATTGTCTTAAAACGGCGTAAAATATAATTTTATAAGCATCACTATCCACCAAAAGATAGTGATGTTTTGTTTTAAGAATCCTTGTTTTTTAAGCAACGCCCTCTGGGTTCGTTACCTTCAAAGAGTACTACGTCGGAATGGAGAAAATTTGCAGCCGCTGCAGAATCTTTTACTTTGGAAGCACTGCGTGCTAACATCTCGGATTCAAACTCTTGTAAAACAGTTTTTTTAATACCAACAATACGCCATTGTGTTAAAGGTCTACAGCCTTTTGAAATTCCACGAGCCAAAGCTAGTGCATCAAGAAGCGCTTGATTTGCACCTTGACCTTTAAAAGGACTCATGGGGTGAGCCGCATCTCCAATTAACGTTGTTTTTTGACCTTTTTCTAACAAATCTGATGTCAATAACTCACGGTCGTAAACTGGATATCCAGAAATTTGATTGACATCCGTAGCTGCCATAATTTGCGGAATGGGATCATGCCATTGGGTTCTACGGCACGCTTCTTCTTTGAGGGCTTGAGAGCCGTTATCGCTTAAGGCTTGGGCTTCTTTTTCGGTCATGGGGAAACTTAATTGCCACATAATAGAGTCGGAAGAAAACGGCATCATATAAATACGTTCGTGGCCATTGGCTGTTTGAAAAACCGTGGCCGAATCCAATAGATCACTAGTTATGCCTTTAAGAGCTGCCAACGGACAAATGCCTAATATTACAATGCAATCCAGATAGCGTAAAGGTGTCTTGTTATTGCCAATCAATAAATGCCTGACAGAACTTCGGATGCCATCCGCGCCTACAACAAGATCTGCTTTGGCGTTTTTTATTTTGCCATTCACGTCAAAGGTTAAATTGATACCTTGATCGTCTTCACTAAAATTGGTTAACTGATGCCCCCATTTTACTAGGTTATGTCCACCGAGTTGCTCTAGCAGTGCCAAACGTAAAGCTTGTCGTGCTATATGAATGTTAGTGCGTTTTGGTGGTAATTTTTCATTGGAATCCGCCCATTTCCTAATTCCCCATTCGCCAATCACCTTGCCGTCTGTTGTATGCACCACATGTCTTGTTGAAACTATACCGTCTTCTAAAGAAAAGATACCAAAACCTTCAATTGCCTTACTGGCTTGTTGCAAGGTAAGTCCATAGCCTTGAGATCGTGCATTAAAATTGGTGTCGCGTTCATAAAGTGTAAACGGGATGCCACGGTGTAAGCAAGCTACGGCAAGCGCAACGCCTCCAATTCCGCCACCAATAATAGCAACATGCGGATAATTTTCGGTGTCTGGAATAGGGTTGCTATCGGCTGGAATTAAACCTGAGCCATTGCAATTTGTGCATGGATTTAAATGGCCTTTCGGCTTTACAGGTGTAATTCCCTGACTGTGGTTTTTTTCAAATGCTTCTAGTGCCTTCCTATATTGAAGTCGCACCTTCTTGCGAAGCCGTTGTCTTTTTTTTCCAAGTCCATGACATTCGTGGCAGGTAGTCCAATATGTTTTGCCTGTATTGGTTTTATTCACTTTTAAGGTAGTTAACGTGATTTTCTTAATGATGTGATTGAAATAAAAGACATTATGTGAAACATATTTCAATGGAAATCTCGACAAAAATAATCTAAATTTTTCCGAATGTAAAAAGTCTCAAATTAATATGTAATTTGAGACTTTTAGTTTTTCTACTAGTGCTGTATTAATTAGTATTAAATACCACGTTTGTCGTTATCATTGGCCCATTCGCGGTATTTTTTATATTGCGAATCATTTAAAATGTCTTTCAGAATGTCATCTTCTTTTTTAATACGTTCATTGGCTGATAATTTATCATAAGGACTATCATCATCTGATTTCCACCAATCTTCTAGCGCTTTTTCATATTGCTGAATTTGTGTTTCAGTCATACTAAACGTTTTATAAAGGTGTTGTTGTCTTTCTGGATTGTCTAAATCCCAATTAACATTTAAACTGTCTTTATTGGCGTCTAAAATGTATTCTTCCTCTTTAAAATTCCCGCTTTCTTCATAATTGGTGGTTTTGGTCAATTCTTCATTCATCGGGTTTTGTTCCACATCTGCATTTTTATCAGACGGTTCATTCTTACATGATACCGCAAATGCAAAAAATAGAATAGCCATTAGGTTGCTTATTGTTTTCATAATTGTATTTTTTAAGTGTTATACCTAAAATACGGTTGATTATTTAAAAATATTTGCTCTAATGAAAATAATTTTAACGGTATTTACTTTAAACCTGATTTTATTCAAAAAAAAACAACCCTGCAAATTATGAGGGTTATTTTGATAATTATTATATATTTCACCTTAATTGTCTAGTTCAAAATAATCGACAACCGCTTGGTAATCATTAAAGTCAATGTCAATTTTTGCTTTATTGGCTGCGCTCATTTCTATCATAAATATTTCTAAAATGAAAGAGTCTGGTCTTTCGGCCATAGGAACGGAACTGTTATTCCAGCCATTTGTAGTTTTAGACATGCTAAGTTGATTTCTAGAAAGTAATAATTCAAATTTTAAGCCATAATTGTTATTTACGCCAAATACATAAGGTAAATGTTTTTTCTCAACATAACTGATTCCAGTAGGACTTCCGTACGCAATTACAACATAATTTGGATTGTTTATACCAATGTTCCCTGTCAGTGTAGGTGGGATAGTGTATACCGTATGACTATTACTACCGCCATAATGATAGCTGCCGTCCCAATCTGTGTCTGCTACTGTAATTATATATTTACTTGCATTAGCGCTTCCTGATTCACCCTGTTCACCTTGTGGTCCCTGTTCACCTGGTGGTCCCTGTTCACCTTGAATGCCTTGAGGCCCATCGGTACCGTTTATACCGTCTTCCGGAGAGCAGGCAAAACAAAACGTTATTAGTGCTGTAACAAGCACTAGTTTAGACCTGAATAAAATAGATTGCATTGATTTTAAATGTGTTTTCATGATTCTTGATTTCTTAAATTATAAATGTTTAATCGAAACTTTTAATATCAAAAGGCTTTAAAAGGTTAACATGAAATATAAAAAAAGCCAGAAAATAATTTCTGGCTTTCAAAATTTTCAAGAATATTTTCAGAAATACTCTGTTTTAGGGTTTTTAAATTACTCCATACTAAGAACTAAATCATCTTGCATAACCATAGTACCTTCTTTTAAAACAATAGATTTTACTTTCCCAGCTTTAAAGGCGGTTACCGTCGTTTCCATTTTCATGGCTTCAATTATAAATAAGGGGTCGTTTTCTTTAATTTGTTGTCCGCGTTTTACCAAAACTTTAGTTAAAGACCCTTGTAAAGGTGCGCCTATGTGATTAGAGTTCTCGGGATCAATTTTTATATGTTCTTCTTTTTTAATATTTAACGAACGGTCTAAAACTTCTACAAAACGGTTTTCACCATTCACACTAAAAAACACAATACGAACACCATCTTCGTTAGGAATACCTACGGAAAGTAATCTTACAATAATTGTTTTCCCTGGCTCCAATTCTATCAGCGTTTCTTCGCGTTGTTTCATGCCATAGAAAAAATTCTTGGTAGGAACCAGTGCTAAATTACCGTACAGTTTGTAGTTTTCATGTGCTTGTTCAAACACTTTTGGATATAATGTGTAGGATAAAAAATCTTCAATTTCTAAAGCGCGTGTAAATCCTTTCTGAAATTTCTTTTTAAAATCTTCGTATTCTAAATCGAAATCTATGGGCTTTAAATGAGCATTCGGTCTATCCGTATATGGTTTCTGATTTTTAAGAATTATTTTTTGTAGTTCTTTTGGAAAACCACCTGTGGGTTGACCTAAATCACCTCTGAAGAAACTAATAACCGATTCTGGGAATGATATTTCGCTACCACGTTCCATAACATCCTGTGGTTTCAAATTATTAGTCACCATAAAAATGGCCATATCGCCAACCACTTTACTACTTGGTGTTACTTTAATTAGATTGCCAAACATGTGGTTTACTTCGGTATACATTTTTTTTACGTCGTCAAAACGATCACCTAATCCTAAAGCAATGGCTTGTGGACGTAAGTTGGAGTACTGACCGCCTGGAATTTCATGTCTGTAAACCTCGGCTGTACCCGCTTTTAAACCGGATTCAAATGGGTAATATAATTCGCGTGTATCTTCCCAAAAGTTTGAAAATTGATTCAGCTTATCCATATCAAAAGCATGAGCGCGTGGTTCATACTTCATCATTTCTACAACCGAATTGAAGTTGGGCTGCGATGTTAATCCAGATAAACCACCTAAAGCCACATCCACAACATCCACTCCAGCTTCTATGGCTTTTAAATAGGTTGCAGATTGCAAGGATGAGGTATCGTGCGTATGTAAATGAATAGGAAGATTTACCGCGTCTTTTAAAGCGGCAACCAATTCGGTGGCTGCATATGGTTTTAATAAACCAGCCATATCTTTAATGGCAATCATATGCGCACCGGCATTTTCTAAATCTTTGGCTAATTGTGTATAGTATTTTAAATTGTATTTAGTTTGTTTCACATCTAAAATATCATCCGTATAACTGATAGCCGCTTGGGCAATTCCGCCCGTTCTATTACGAACATAATTGATGCTTGGTTCCATGGCTTTAACCCAGTTAAGGGAATCGAAAATCCTGAAAACATCCACACCATTCTCCCATGATTTCTCAACAAACTTCTCAATTAAATTGTCTGGATAGGCTTTATAACCAACACCATTACTACCGCGAAGGAGCATTTGAAAAAGTATGTTTGGAACGGCTTTTCGTAACTCCCGTAATCTGGTCCAAGGGCTTTCATGTAAAAAGCGTAAGCACACATCAAATGTGGCGCCACCCCAAACTTCCATACTAAAGGTATTTGGATGATTTTTAGCATAACTTTCTGCTACTTTCATCATATCAAACGTCCGCATACGGGTTGCCAATAATGATTGGTGCGCATCACGCATGGTGGTGTCTGTATAATGGATTTTAGTATCGTTCTTAAGCCATTCACAAAATTTTTCTGGGCCTAATTCCGTTAGTAAGTTTTTTGTGCCTTTTGGATAGGGTTCATTTATATTGAATTTAGGAACTTTTGGGTTTCTAAAGATTTTACTGTCATCTTTATGTTTTACATCCGAATTTCCATTGACTATCACTTCACCTAAAAACTGTGTGACCTTGGAGGTTCTATCTTGTGGTAATTTAATATTGAAAAGTGACGGTGTATTTTGTATAAAATTAACCGTGACATTACCTTGTTTAAAGGTATCATGCTGAATAACATTTCGTAAAAAGTGAATGTTGGTTTTAACACCACGCACACGAAATTCTTTTAAAGCACGAACCATTTTTCGTACAGCGCCATCCAATGTTCTACCATGAGCCGAAACTTTTACCAGCATAGAATCGAAAAAAGGACTCACACTATATCCTTGATAAATACTTCCTGCATCTAAGCGAATTCCCATTCCAGCAGCACTTCTGTAGGTGGTTATGGTTCCGTAATCTGGTGTAAAATTATTTGAAGGATCTTCCGTGGTTAAACGACACTGTAAGGCAAAACCGTAAGTTCGTAACGAGTCTTGTTCGTAAATTTTAATTTGCTGATCAGATAATTTGTAGCCACCTGCAACAAATATTTGTGTTTTAACCAAATCAATTCCAGTAACCATTTCCGTAACCGTATGTTCTACTTGAATTCTAGGGTTAACTTCAATAAAATAGACATTATCAGCTTTGTCTACTAGAAACTCAACGGTTCCAATATTGTTATAGTTTACCTCTTCAGCAATACGGACAGCATATTTGTATAACGATTGTTTTACGTTTTCTGAAACATTAAAAGAAGGTGCAATTTCAACTACTTTTTGATGCCGTCTTTGAACCGAACAATCGCGTTCAAATAAATGGCGAATATTACCGTGATTATCGGCTACAATTTGAACTTCTATATGTTTTGGATCTTCAACATATTTCTCTAGAAACATGGTGTCATCGCCAAAAGCATTTAGGGCTTCGTTTTTAGCGGAATCGAAATTTTGTTCTAAATCTTCCGGCTTGCGAATAATACGCATACCGCGACCACCACCACCGGATGCAGCTTTCAACATTAGTGGGTAACCTATGTTTTTGGCTTCAGAAACAGCAATTTTTAAAGAGGTTAATTTCTTTTTATTGCTTTCAATAATAGGAACCTTGCATTTTACTGCAATTTTTTTAGCGGTAATTTTATCGCCCAAGGCATCCATAACATCTGGATTTGGACCAATAAAAATAATTCCGTTTTGAGCACATTTTCTAGCAAATTCTGAATTCTCTGAAAGGAAACCGTAACCCGGATGAATAGCATCTACATGTTTAGATTTGGCTAGTGCAATAATTTCATCACTGTTTAAATATGGTTTTAAGGGTTGGTTGTCTTCACCAATTTGGTAGGATTCATCGGCTTTATTTCGGTGTTGTGAATAGCGATCTTCGTAGGTGTAAATAGCAACCGTATCCAAATTTAATTCGGTACAAGCACGTAAAATACGTATGGCAATTTCACCTCTGTTTGCAATTAATACTTTTTTAATTTTCATGTCTTGTCCGTTTTATTTGATGATATAAGGATTTTCATTTTTGTAATTTCTAACAATAAAATCGATGGCATTAGCTAACAATTCCCCCATATTTTTAGATTTTTTAAAATTGACATCACCAACCAAATCAAACAATCCTTTTTTGAGTTGCTTTACTTTTTCTGGTGTTGATATATTGTCTTCTCTCATGCAATTTAAAAGGTGTTCCAAGCGCTCATGTTCACTGGTAGCACGTTTTGCGAGTAAGGATCGTTCTTCTAATTCATATTGTACTATAGATTCAGGCGCTAAAACCTCCAAGCTTAATTTTACTAAAGCATTGTTTTCTTTTAAAAACTGCGGTTTATAAACTTTAGGGTTCCCTTCATAACTTTGCTGATCAAAATCGACAGCGCGAATGCGGTATTGTACACGGTCAAAATCTTGTGTAATAACCACCACATAATTATAGGAACGCATATCTGCTAAAAGCCTTACAAAACAACGCTCGTTGAACTTTACAAACTCTTTGGCTAATGCGCGTTTATCTTGGTCAGATAGTTTTTCTAAATGCTCACTAATAAAGGTGTCGCCAGCAATTCCAGAGATGTGTTCTTCAATTAAGGTGTCTTTATGAACCAGAAATGTAATATGATTAGGCGATAGTAAATGCTCCAATTCCAGTCCGTAAACACGGGAAGCATCAGCTTTTTTCACATATAGAAAAATGTAATTATCGTTTAAAACATTCCTCACTTTTATACGAAACGGTTTGGTATTACCAAAGGTGCAAAAGTCTATACTATCAATATTGAGGTAAGGAATTAGGCTATCGCTTCCATCGGAATGCAGAATGGAATACATTTGTTTTAGGCTGTATTCTATTTCGTCACGTTCATGTTCGGCAAAATAGGTCCGAATCCATAAGGTATCATTATCATTTTCATCTAGAATTTCTACAGCACCTTGGAAGCGCAGTAAATCGTCATAAAAAATAGGGATTTTAATATTTCGTCCTTGCGCAGTCAGGTAATCCGACAATAATGGCGTGATAGGAAAGGCGGGTTTTTTTTTGGAAATGAGTTTTTTATCCACGATATATGAGCTATGCGTCCGAAGATAAATTTAATATTATTTAAAACCAATAATCTAACCTCAAAAAATAAGAGCCTGTTTATTTAATTTAAACACCTTCAGATTGAAACAATTAATCTCATGTTTTTGGATCTTTACCAAACACTGTAATTATGCTAAATACAAAAGCACAAAAAATAACCCAAATGAAACCTGCTACAAAGCCACCAAGAATATCAGACGGAAAATGCACGCCAAGGTAAATGCGACTAATACCAATACTAAATATAAGAAATATTAAAAGTGTAATTATGGTAAATTTTAAAAATCTATGAATTTTAAAACCATAAAACAGAAAAATTAGAAATCCGTAAAATGCCATAGCTGTCATGGCATGACCGCTTGGATAACTCAATGTTTTAACAGTTACTAAATGTTCTAATTCGGGTCTAGATCTATTTATAATTTGTTTTAAAATTAAATTAGAACTCAAGGCTAATAGCATCACCAAGCTTAACTGAATGACGTAGTTCCAACTTTTTAAAATTAGGTAGAATAATATAGTGCATAAAGTAAAAACTATTAAATAGCCATAGATATCGCCTACTTCAGTTATAAAGGTGAAATATTGTGTCAAGGATTCGGACCTGTACGATAAAATGAATCTAGTAACAGCAGTATCAAACTGCGCTATAGAATCCGTTTTTAGATTTTCAGTTAATTCAATAAATAGATTTATACCACCAATAATAAGAAATAACGCTAATCCTAAAATTAAGAAATAGGGTATTTGGTTCTGATATTTACTATGCCAATGTTTAAGAAGTTGCTTAAGTTGTTTAAGAGCAAATTTAATTAGTTTTAGCATAATGGCATGGCGAAATCTATAAGATATTAATCATTTTCTTTTGAAGCCCGTTTTTTTCTATCCTCGTCTGATTTCCCATATTGATTATAGTGATCTTTTTTTTGGGCACCTTTTTCGTTAGTTGCGTTTTGATGCAAGGTCTTTTCGTGCTCTGTTTTTGGATTTTCTTTGTTGTTTGTCATAATATATGAAATTAAATGATTGTGAAATTATTAAATAATCTATTCCTTTTAATTTTATAAAGTGGGGTTTTGAAAATTAATCAGTTACTATAAAAGCATGAATAACTCCAGGAATCCACCCAATTATTGTTAAAAGAATGCTAATTAAAAAAGCACTTCCTAAACCTTTTTGCATAAAAACAGATAAAGGCGGAAGTAAAATATTTAAAATGATAGTTAGTAATGACATAATAATTTAGTGTTTAAAGTTTAAATTAGCATAAAGATATTAGAATACTTGATGTTTTATTAACTGCATTCAATTCAACTTTAACTGTTTAAATTATTTTAAAACGAATTAAACCTACTTACTGAAATTTAAGAGCAACTGGTCAAGCACATTTTATTTTAGTCTAAAACACATTTGAATATCATGAAAATTTCTAACATTGTTATAGTATATAAAGGAAGCCTAACGGAAATAATAATATTTATATGAGTTATTATACGTGTGTTCTCAAGATTTGCTGAACATCCAAATTGTCTTTCTGGGGAATTATGAAATTATCTAAATCTGCAGGAGAGTTTATTTGTTCAGTATTATCAATAAACCCATATCCTAAATAAACTCCGTTTTTAATTAAAACAAATGCTTCCTCGTCAGATGTTCTACCTTTTCGCTTTATAACTTTATGTTCTTCAACTTTGGTTATAATTTCTAGCGCATCTTGAACCCGTTTATTGTAGTTACTTGGTTGTTCGTTATTAGTACAAACACCTTTGCAGGTTTTAATGTTATAATGGCAACATTGTGCTACACCTTCTTGTAAATGACAATATTTTGGGCATAACTCATACTTTGAGCAAAACGCTTCTAAAAACAAACGACATTCTCTAATATTATAAAAAACCTTAATCGGGTTTGGACAGGATTTTGCAGGGTTAAATGCTAAATGCATAATGCCATTCCGGTCCTGATAACTAAAGATTCCATAGCTTTTAGGATTGCGTTTAGCTTGCTTATTAAACTTCGGATAATGATGCTTAATAGCAGCGTCTTCCATTAAAAGTGCGAGTAATTCACTGCCAGCTAACTCAAAGTCAATATCTCTAGTTTCCCGACACATATCCAACGATTTTTGAGTTTTACTATAAAAGTGACTCAACACACGCTTTTTTAAATCCTTGGCTTTTCCTATATAGATTATTTCTCCTACTTTGTTTTTAAAATAATAAATACCAGCTGTATTGGGAATGGCATTGAAAACCGCTGTTGGTAGGTGGGATGGGAGTGTAGCCTCTCTGGACGATTTATTTAAAAAACTACTAAAAACGTTTCCTGTTTCATCTTTTTTCAATAACATATCAAATAGAACCACAGTGGCTTTGGCATCACCTCTTGCTCGGTGTCTGTCGGTTAAATTTATATCTAAACTTTTACACAATTTACCCAAACTGTAAGACGGAAATCCTGGAAATAATTTCCGAGACAATCTGACGGTGCATAATTTTTTTCGGTTGAAATCTAAATCTAATAATTTGAATTCATCGCGAATTACATTATAATCGAAATTCACATTATGAGCAACAAAAACGGTGTCTTCAGTTATGTTAAGAATGTCTTGAGCAACTTCTTCAAAAGTCGGTGCATTAGCCACCATGGCATTGTCGATTCCAGTTAAAGTTGTTATGTAAATGGGAATTAGGGTTTGCGGGTTTATCAAGGATGTAAACTCATCTATTACTTGATTTCCATCGTATTTAAATATGGATATTTCGGTAATTCTATTCGTTTGTCCAGTCGTTTCGACATCTATAATGGTATATATCATTTTAAATGTTTTTCTAATAATTTTAATTCTACGCCCAAATTGTTAAACATAGTCATAATACTGCTGATTTTTAATTCTTCTTGATCGTATTCTTGGGTGTTAATACTGCATGTAAATTCCCATAGCTCCAACACTTCATCTATAGGTATTTCATAAGGTTTGTAGAGTGGATTATCTGAAACCAACAGTAAACTATTTGTTTCTTTAATGTTGTTAATAACGCGCTTGTAAACCATACCGTCGTTTAGCGTTAATAAAACATAGGTTCGGTTGCTTGAAATATCACGCCTATCTTCAACAAATTTACCAACCACATAAGAGCCTTCTTTTAAAGGCAACATAGAATCTCCCTTAATAGGAAACGCACGGTGTTTTCCCGATGGTAAAAATGGCAATTTAATTTTCTGTAATTGCTCTATATATTCGGGGTCATCATAACCGGATAAATAACCAGCAGAAGCTTTAATGGGAACCACTTCAATTAAATTTTCATTGTCATCATCAACCGTTATGGGAAATAAAACACGGGTGTTTCCAATGTCAATAAAGGAGGTGTCTTTAGACTTGGTTAAATCGTTTTTTATTAGAATATCCACAGGAATTTTAAAGTAATTTGACAATTCAATAAGCATGTCAATAGATGGCGTAGAGCGACCTTCTTCATACGAACTAATTCGAGAACGTGTAATTTTTAAGTCGTCCGCAAATACTTCTTGCGTTAACCCCTTGAGATGCCGAAGATGACGAATATTTTTAGTAATCTTTTTCATAATGCTACAAATATAAGCAATAATTGCTTAATAATGTAGCTAACTTTGCAGTATGAAATGTGGTTGATAAAATATTTTAAATTCAATAGTATCTTAAACGATTCTATTTACTGCTTTAAGTCGATTGTATGTATTGAAGTTATAAGAGATTTAAATTTTTGGATGTTCCCATTTCGGCCTATCGAAGACTTATCGTAAAATTTGAAATGAAGATGGCGTGAAATTTCAGGCTGTTTGAGCACACAAAATCTTGAATTAAGGACCGTTTTAATGCGAGTTCCTGAAATTTAGCCATCAAATGATAAATTTAGATATAGGTTCGTAAGCCTAGACTTTTTTGTTTCTTTTTTGGGTAATGCAAAAAAGAAAAGGATAAAAGTTTATTTAGGCATTTTTTTTTCAATTAGTAAAAGTATTAATTGAAAACGGTCTATGATAATAAATATAAACACATGAAAAAGCAAATGTTACATCTGGATTTAGACACCTTTTTTGTGTCCTGTGAACGCCTGATTGATAGCCGATTACAAAAGCGACCATTGTTAGTTGGCGGAATTGGTGATAGAGGTGTGGTAGCAGCTTGTAGCTATGAAACCAGACGTTTTGGTGTGCATTCCGGTATGTCCATGAAAGTAGCCAGACGCTTATGTCCGGAAGCGGTTGTTATTAGAGGCGATTCATCTACCTACACCAAATATTCACACCTGGTGACTGAAATTATTAAAGAGCGCGTGCCTGTTTTTGAAAAAGCAAGTATTGATGAATTTTATGCCGATTTAAGCGGAATGGATAAATTTTTTGGGAGTTATAAATATGCTTCAGAATTGCGCCAGGAAATTATAAGAGAAACCGGATTGCCTATTTCGTTTGGGTTATCAGCCAATAAAATTGTGTCCAAAGTGGCTACAGGTGAAGCCAAACCGAATAATCAATTACGGATTGATATGGGTTTTGAAAAATCGTTTTTAGCACCATTATCTATTCGGAAAATTCCGTCTGTTGGCGAAAAAACCTATCAGATTTTACGGAATTTGGGAGTGGATAAAGTGCATGTGGTTCAGCAAATGCCTTTGGAAATGATGATAAGTGTTTTGGGTGCCAACGGTAAAACTATTTGGAAGCGTGCCAATGGTATTGATAATCCATCATTAATTCCGTTTCATGAGCGTAAATCTATTTCTACCGAGCGCACGTTTACCAAAGATACCATTGATGTGGTAAAATTACGAACCACTATTTTTGCCATGGCGGAAAATCTAGCGTTTCAGTTACGAAGAGCCGATAAGTTAACAGCTTGTATTGCTGTTAAAATCAGGTATTCCGATTTTAATACCTATACCAAACAAATTAAAATTCCCTACACCAGTGCAGACCATATTCTTGTGCCTGCGGTTTTGGAACTATTTGATAAACTGTACCAACGGCGTTTATTAATCCGTTTGGTAGGCGTTAAGTTCACCCATATTGTTACAGGAAACTATCAAATTAATTTGTTTGATGATACCGAAAACATGCTTAATTTATATAACGCTATGGATACCATTCGGAGTAAATATGGCGAATTAAGTATTCAGCGCGCCGCGTCCATGGGTGCAAAAACCATTGGACGTTTTAAAAATCCATTTAATGGCGAACCACCCGTAATTTTAGCACACCGTAAACACTAATGTATCTTAATTGTCACTCATATTATTCCTTGCGTTTTGGCACATTTTCAGAAGTTGATCTTTTGGAATTGGCTAAAGCAAATGGCGTGAAACATTTAACGTTAACCGATATTAATAATACATCGGCTTGTTTAAATTTTATTCGAAAAGCGAAAGATTATAACATAAAACCCGCTGTAGGAATCGATTTTAGAAATGGCGCAAAACAACAATTTGTAGGAATTGCAAAAAACAATGACGGCTTTCAGGAACTGAATACTTTTTTATCGGAATACGCACATCAAAAAAAGCGGCTTCCAGACCTGTCCCCAAAATTTGAGAATGCGTTTGTAATTTACCCGTTGGAACAAGTTATGCAACTTGAGAAAACCAAATTTGAAAATTTTGAGTTTATAGGTATCACTATTAATGACCTTAAAAAGTTACCCTTTACAATTTATAAGGATTATGAAGATAAACTGGTTATTCAACAACAAGTGACTATTCGGAATAAAAAAGATTTTAATGCACACCGTTTGTTGCGCGCCATTGATAATAATACTTTGTTGAGTAAATTATCAAAAACAGAGGAATGTAGTGAGCATGATAAAATGTATCCCGAAGCGGATTTAGCAGAAATTTTTCAATTGTTTCCATTTATTTTAGAAAACACGAAGCAATTATTAAATGCGTGTTCTGTTGAATTTAATTTTGGAGCGGATAGAATTTCTCAAAATCAAAGTTTGTATTTAGAATCAGAAGAAGCCGATTTTAATTACTTAAAGAAACTCTGCGAGCAGAAAATTTACAGACGTTACCCATATCCTTCCGAAAAAGTACGAGAACGTTTAGAAACCGAACTCAAAACGATTAAGGAGATGAGTTTTGTATCCTATTTTCTTATCAATTACGATATTGTGAGCTATTCAAAAAGTCAAGGGTACATTCATGTAGGAAGGGGAAGTGGTGCCAATAGTATTGTAGCGTACATTATAGGAATTACCGATGTAGATCCCATAGAATTGGATTTGTATTTTGAACGGTTTATTAATCCATTCCGAAAATCGCCACCTGATTTTGATATCGATTTCTCGTGGAAAGAGCGCAATGATATTACCGAATATATTTTTAAACGCTTTAAAAATGTCGCGCTATTAGCTGTTTATAACACCTTTAAATTCCGAGCGGTTGTTCGAGAATTAGGAAAGGTTTTTGGCATGCCAAAAGAAGAAATAGATAAAATATGTACCGGTAGATATCAAAAACCAGAATTTGATGAAATGGGTGCTTTGGTCATTAAGTATGGCGAATTAATTCAGGGTTTTCCTAATTATGTTAGTGTACATTCCTGTGGGATTTTAATATTAGATAAACCTATTCATTATTATTCAGCAACCAATATGCCACCAAAAGGATTTCCTACTGTGCAATTTGATATGATTATTGCCGAAGATGCTGGGATTTTTAAATTCGATATTTTAGGACAACGTGGATTAGCAAAAATTAAAGACACGTTAGAAATTATTAAATATAACAGACCCGAAGCACCCGAAATTGATATCACAGATGTTGAAAAATTTAAAACAGATCCCAAAGTAAATGCGCTATTAAAAAACGGAAAAGCCACAGGTGCTTATTATGTAGAATCGCCAGCCATGAGAGGTTTAATGTGTAAACTCCAAACCCAAGATTATTTAGGATTGGTGGCAGCAAGCTCCATAATCAGACCTGGCGTTTCGGGTTCAGGGATGAAACAAGAATTTATTAAACGCCAAAGACATCCAGAACGTCGGAAAGAAGCCAATCCGATATTGTTAAAGATTATGCCAGAAACCTATGGCATTATGGTATATCAAGAAGATGTGCTAAAAGTGGCTAATCAATTTGCAGGCTTAACTTTAGGAGAAGCCGATGTGTTGCGGCGTGGTATGAGTGGTAAATTTAGGTCGAGAGCCGAATTTCAAGCGGTTGAAGATAAATTTATAGCCAATTGTAAAACTAAAGGCTATACAGATGCATTAACACTGGAAGTTTGGGAGCAAATAAAAAGTTTTGCAGGCTATGCATTTGCAAAAGGACATTCGGCTTCTTATGCCGTGGAAAGTTATCAGAGTTTGTATTTAAAATGTTATTATCCGTTGGAATTTATGGTGGCTGTTTTAAATAATGGCGGCGGATTTTATAGCACCGAACATTATATTCATGAAACAAAAATGTGTCAGGGCATTATAAAAACACCCTGTATTAATAAAAGTGACCATCCCAATACAATAGAAGGAAACACGATTTATTTAGGCTTTGGTTATCTTAAAAATTTAGAAAGTTATACGGTAAAACGGATTTTAACCGAACGGCAGTTGTATGGTACATTTAAATCGTTGGATGATTTTATTGATCGCGTGGTGATTAGTATTGAACAATTAACCATTTTAATTAGAATTGGTGCGTTTAGTTTTACAGAAATCCCCAAATCCGAATTGCTTTGGAATGCTATTTTTAAGATAAATTCTAGTAAAGCAAAAACACCTCAAAAACAATTATTCAAACCAAACCATAAAGCCTTTACCTTGCCAACACTTAATTCCAGTTGGATAGAAGATGCTTATGACCAAATGGAATTATTGGGTTTCCCTTTGTGCAATTATTTTGATTTGATAAACGAACCCATTCAGGAACACATTAAAGCCAAAAACATGTTTCAATACCGAACTAAAAACGTGCTGTTATATGGTAAGTTGGTAAATACACGATTTCATAAAGGTGCTACAGGAAAGCTCATGCGGTTTTGCACATTTGTAGATGATGAAGGGTGTTATTTTGATACCGTACACTTTCATGATACGGTAGAAAAATATCCCATTCATGGCATTGGAATATATGCGTGTTATGGGAAAATAACCGAAGAATTTGATTTTTGCAGTGTTGAAATTATTTGGACTCAAAAAATGGCATTAAAACCAGATCCACGGTTAAACTAATTGGCTCTGCCAAAGGGTATAATTCCCTGAAAGTTGGCCTTAACATTAAAAGCTCATTTCTTACCAATGCCTCGTGGATTTCCCTTCAGGTAGTTTACTGTGTTTAACTTTCATAAGAAATATCCATGATTTCAAAAACCCGATCCTCTTTGACCAGTTTTAAAATAGCTTTTTCGCCTACCTTTTTATCCGTTAACAATCTCGCGATTGGTGAGATGAAGGAAATTTTACCTTTCGCAATATCGGCTTCATCCACACCAACTATTTGATATTTTTGAAACGTTTTGGCACTTCCAATTTTAAGGGTAATTAATGCGCCAAACCGAATTTCATCTTGCGGTTGTTTAGCTAAATCAACAATTTTTGCAGTGGTTATTCTATTTGTTAGTAATTGCAATTTGGCGTTTATATGGTTTATGGCAATACGTCTTTCTTTTTCGTTTGTAGTATTTAAGTGTTCTTTTTCATCCGCAAAGGCTTGTTTTTCCACCAATAATTCATCCATCCCATTTGGAGTCACGTAGTTTGTTACACCTTCAGGCAAATCTGCTCGTGGTGCTACAAAAGGTATGTCTTCTTGGTCATCTTCTTTTACAAATCCTCTACTCATAATTTATGTACGTTTTTGTTTTCCTAATTCAATAAGATAAAACTATTTTTTTAATTAGCCGAACCCTGCATTCAATGTTTTTTGGTGGCAGAATAATTAGGTAATATTTTCCAAAAAAAAAGGCTGTAAATAAAAATTCACAGCCTTTTTTTAATAATTAAGGAAAATTTAATAAACCATAACGCTAGACTCTTGATTTCCGCTTCTTCATTTTTTTATCTTCCATTTTCTTTAAAATCTTCTCTTGTTTCCTATCGTTTAATTCTGCTTTTGTAAGCTTCTTTCTTAATTTAGCCATGATATTGTTATTTTAATTTTAGGTAAAAAATAGAACATCGTTTTAACTCCATATTTATACGTTATTTTAATGCGAGCACAGGTATTCAGGATGTTTAAATTGAAAAATTTCTGTATTAAATAATGTAAAGGAGTTGTTCAGGCACACGCGCTATGCCTGACTAATTCAGGAAGATAATTTGGCGTTTTGGAGATAATTCAAAATAGAGATAACCACCAAAAAACCTGCTCACGAAATTTTCGTAAAAAATAATTAGGCAGTTTGTTTCAATTAGATTCATAATCTCTATTCTCACAGCAATTTATTTGCCATTAATAGGTAAACATAGCCCTTATATTCCAATTAAGCAAATTTAGAGCAAACGGTTGTTAACGCCGTTTACTATTGGCATTTTATAAACGTTGTTTCTTGTAATTTGCCCAATATGTTTCTTTTTAAAACTAGAAATTGGTACTTGGTGCCAAAAGCTATTTCCGTGAATTTTTAATGCTCATTTCCGTACTTAAAATTTTATCAACTGCTTGTCTATATTTTGCTGGATTTGAAGCTTTTTTTATAGCTTTATATACTTTTTGCGGATTGGAAGTCGATTGCGAAAAGAATTCCCAAAAACCGAGCATTTTCATTTTTATAGGTGTTGGTCCAGACAAGTATTCATCGTATTGCTGATAAATAGTATCATGAAATTTAGAAAATATTTCCCACCTATTTTCAGGATAGTCTGTGGTGTCATTTTTTATCATACTTGGTAAAAACGGATCGGCAATTAGGCCGCGCCCAATCATAAAATGATCAATACTCGGAAAGCGTTTTTTCATGGCTTTAAAAGCAGAAACACTAGTAATATCACCATTGTAATACAATTTGTGCTTGGTGCTACTAATGCATTTTTCAAACGCATCTAAATCTACAGGGCCTTTATAAAGTTGCTTGCCAATTCTAGCATGTATGGCAATGTTCTTAAGCGGATACTTGTCTAAAATAGGAAAAGCATCTAAAATTTCTTCAGCATGTTCATAGCCCATACGCATTTTCATAGATACTAAAATATCCGTTTCATTATGCGCTCTGTGTAAAACTTCGTCAATTCGTGACGGGTTACAAATTAAACCTGAACCCATTCCAGACTTGGTAACCATGGGATAAGGACAACCTAAATTCCAGTTTAGCTCCTTGTAACCTAAACTTTGAACATATTTGATAACAAATAAAAATTCATCTGGATCATTGGTCATTACTTGCGGAATAACTTCTATAGTCGCATTGTTTTCTGGTAATAAATCATTTTGATAAGATTGCTTAATTTTCAGTTTGCCATTAAGCTTAATATAAGGCGCATAAAACGTATCAATACCACCGAAGTACTGATTGAAAGCATTGCGAAACCTGAAATCTGTAAAACCCTGCAAAGGTGATGAAAGAAGCGTATGAGCCATGATGTTATTTAGTTGTGCAAAGATAGGTTTTTTGCTTTATGGTTTGGATTTATAAATATAATATGATACCATTTTAAGCAACTTATTTTAAGGTACGCTATCTTTGCACGACGCCATCTCAAATCCTATTTATTACACCACCCTTTACGCAGCTAAATACAGCCTATCTTGCAACGACTTTGCTGGCTTGTTGTAAAGTGAGTCCGTAACCTTGATTGCGTTCATCAAAACTACTATCACGCTCATAAAGTTTAAACGGAATTCCACAAAGGATGCGAGCCACAGCAAGCGCTACACCACCAATGCCATCAACAATAATAGCCGCGTGTGGATAATTTTTAGTATCGGTTTGAGGTGTATGTCGCGCTGAAACCAAACCAGAACCCGAACACTTCAAGCAGAAGTAGAGGTGACCTCTAGGACGAATTGGAGTTGTTTCTTTGCTAATTATTTTTTTTACCACGTCCATGACATTCAGGGCAAACGGTATCCTTAACGGAATTGATTTTGGAGTTAATCATTTTATTCAAGGTGCATTTTGGAATAAGCTAAATACTACTTGCTGTTTTCTGCTACTGGTGAAATCATAATATGTGCTCTATGCGTTCCTGGATTCATAATCCAAGGATGATTTTGAGCAATTGGAACTTCTGGTAAACCTGTAGATTCTGCTGTTGCGTATGGCATATAAACGACATAGCGAAGTTTCGCGTTTTCAACTTTACTTGTTTCAGGATCATAATCCGTATCAGGACCATAGTAAATGTGCAAGGTTGACCCAATGGTCATTTTAAGTTTTCCCGATTTCACTTCTTCTTCACGAATATCAAATATTTCTTGATGGTTTTTTCCTTCCGCTTTCAAAGCGCGCCCTCTTGCCATGTATGGCTCAAGATCTTTATGATACGCTGCGGCACTGAATCCATTTTTATTCGGATCGTCAGCAAGAATAATAAATTCATTGTTACCTTCTCTTAAGGTCACAAATTCACCAGCCATATTGTATCCTATAATTTTAGCGCCAGATCGGCTTACTTCAGGAGCAGCCATTAATGCGGTTGCAATTAGTGCTTCGTCTGAATCAATTTTTTTTAATTGTTTATTGACTTTATTTGTTACGCTATCTGTAGGCTTTTTAATTTCAGAAGATTCTTCATTTACCGGTTTCGTTTTGTCTGATGAGTTACAAGAAATTAGAATTCCTGCAAATAGTAATGTTGTAATAATACGTTTCATATTATATTGGTTTTTTCGTGTTGACTTAATGAATCTATACAATCAGACTTAAATAGTAAATTGCATCTTTATGATAAAGGCAAGATACTAAATCTTTAATTTCTTTGCGTGGACTATCTCTTTTTAACGTTCATGCATTTTTATCTGCTTTGATCAATTAACGATGTTGTAATGCGTATTTTTGCAAATTGTATTACCTAATAGAAAACATGCGACATTTAAAAAAAACATCAGATAAAAAGGATAACTCACAGCCGAGAGTCACCATGAAACAGGCTTTTAAAACCATAATTTGGCCAAGACGAAATTTGGTTTTTATTGGTCTCCTTTTGATTGTAATCAGAAGTTTATCGGGTTTGGTTCTACCATGGCAAAGTAAAGTTTTACTAGATGAGGTGGTTCCAAATAAAGATACGTCGCAATTATACACCTTAATCGCCATTGTAATTGGTGCTATAACCATACAAGCCGTAACGTCCTTTTTATTAACTAGAATATTAAGCGTTCAAGCGCAATATTTAATCAGCGAATTACGATCAAAAGTTCAGAAAAAGGTGCTTTCGCTGCCAATTAGTTTTTTTGATAATACCAAATCTGGTGCTTTAGTGTCTAGAATTATGAGCGATGTGGAAGGTGTCAGAAATTTAATTGGAACCGGTTTGGTGCAATTAGTTGGTGGTTCATTTACAGCTGTTGTATCCTTAATAATTTTAATAAAACTGAACGCTTGGATGACCTTGTTCGTGTTTGTGCCATTATCCATATTTGGTTATATCGCCTTGCGTGCCTTCAAATTTATTCGTCCAATTTTTAGAGCCCGTGGTAAAATTAATGCCGAAGTTACAGGCAGATTAACAGAAACTCTGGCTGGCGTTCGTGTAATAAAAGCGTTTAATGCTGAAGAACAAGAAAACACGGTTTTTGAAAAAGGAGTTGATAAATTATATCAAAACGTCAAAAAGAGTTTAACAGCAACCGCTTTAATGACGAGTTCTTCCACGTTTTTAATTGGTGTGGCAACTACTGGAATAATGGGAATGGGTGGTTATTATATGATGATAGGTGAAATGACCACAGGTGATTTTTTATTCTTCACATTAATCCTTGGTTTCATGATTGCTCCAATTGTACAAATGAGTAATATAGGAAGTCAATTAACGGAAGCCCTTGCTGGATTAGATAGAACGGAAGAGCTTATGAATATGACGGCTGAAGAGGATAACAAAGCTAGACATATTGAATTGAATACCATAAAAGGAGCTATTGAATTTGATGACGTATCTTTTTCATATGAAGAAGGCAAAAACGTATTACACAACATCAGCTTTAAAGCGCCTGCTGGTTCTGTAACGGCTTTGGTTGGAAGTTCTGGTTCTGGAAAATCCACTATTGCGGGACTTTCAGCAACGTTTTTAACACCAAAATCTGGTAAAGTGACCATTGATAATCACGATTTATCACAGGTTAAATTAAGTAGTTTCCGGAAGTATTTAGGTGTCGTGCTGCAAGACGAATTTTTATTTGAAGGTAGCATTCGTGAGAACATCATGTTTCCAAGACCCAATGCCACTGAAGCCGATGTACAAAAAGCGGTAAAAGCCGCTTATGTCAATGAATTTACGGATCGTTTTGATGACGGTTTAGAAACCTTAATAGGCGAGAGAGGTGTGAAATTATCTGGTGGTCAACGACAACGTTTAGCTATTGCTCGTGCTATTTTAGCAAACCCAAACATTATTATTTTAGATGAAGCGACGTCTAGTTTAGATACCGAAAGTGAAGCGCTAATTCAAAAAAGTTTAAATGAATTAGTTAAAAACAGAACCACTATTGTTATTGCTCACCGATTAAGTACCATTAGAAAAGCAGACCAAATTTTAGTCATAGAAGCTGGACATATACTGGAACGTGGTACACATGACCAATTGATAGCTAAAGAAGGCAGATATTATGAATTATACACGTATCAGGCTAAAATTTAACAGGTTGAAAAGAATAGAAACCGAAATATATTCTGAATTTAGAAAACAATTCCATTTCACACAATCTATGTATAGAACGCTATCTTTGCATCATGCCATCTAAAATCCTATTTATTACGCCACCCTTTACGCAGTTAAATACAGCCTATCCTGCAACGGCTTATTTAAAAGGGTTTTTAGAAGAACAACAAATATCTGTTGCACATTGCGATTTGAGTATCGAGCTGTTTACCGCCATTTTTACGAGCGAATTCCTACAGCTTATGTTTCAGGAAGCAGCAGACATGGAAAACGATCAATATCCGGAAATGAACAGGATGAAACACCGCTACATTTCAAGAGTTGATGCTGTTCTCGCATTTCTTCAGAAACAAGATATTAAAACGGCCCATAAAATTTTAGAACCACATTTTTTACCTTTGGGACATAGGCTTTCCAAAGCGAATACAGAAATTATATGGGAAGTTGGAGACGTAGGTATTATAGACAAAGCCAAGCATTTTGGAACCCTTTTTATTGAAGAAATAGGCGATTTTATACAAGCCAACGTGGACGAGTTTTTCGCGTTTACTAAATATGCGGAACAAATTGGAACATCTGCGAGTAGTTTTGATCAATTGGATGAGTTTTTAAGTTACCAACCAACAATTATTGAAGAGAAAATGTTGGATATTTTAGTAGAACAAATTGAAACCGAAACACCCAATTTAGTTTGTTTTACCATTCCATTTCCAGGGAATTTATTTGCTGCTTTGCGTTGTGCACAATTTATAAAACAGCTTTTTCCAGATATTCATGTGGCTTTTGGTGGTGGCTATTGCAATACCGAATTACGATCGCTTACAGATCCACGGATTTTTGAATTTGTGGACTTTATATCATTGGATGATGGCGAAGGTCCTTTACTTAAAATGGTTAATTATCTGGAAGGTCATATTTCTATAGATGATTTAGAACGCACATTTGTTTTAGAACAGGAGGCCGTTAGCTATAAAAATAAAGTTCCAAACACTATTTATCATCATAGAAATCTACCGGCACCAGATTATTCCGGATTACCTTTTGATAAGTATGTGTCTTTTTTAGATGTTGTAAATCCTATGCATAGAATGTGGACGGATGCAAGATGGAATAAATTAACCATTTCTCATGGTTGTTACTGGAAGCAATGCACGTTTTGCGATGTGAGCTTGGATTATATTGGAAACTATCAAAACACAACAGCTGAAGATTTAGTTGATAAAATTGAAAAAATAATAAAAGACACCGGTATAACCAGTTTCCATTTTGTTGATGAAGCGGCTCCGCCTAAAATGCTCCGTGCGTTATCTAATACCTTACTAGAAAGAGGTGTAAATATTACGTGGTGGACAAATATTAGGTTCGAAAAAACCTTCAATTTTGAATTGTGTCAGCTCATGGCAAAATCGGGTTGTATTGCGGTAACTGGCGGACTGGAAGTGGCTTCAGATAGATTATTGTCCAAAATGAAAAAAGGTGTGGATATTGCCCAAGTTACACGCGTAACTCATAATTTTTCTCAAAACAATATCATGGTCCATGCCTATTTAATGTATGGATTTCCAACTCAAACGGAGCAAGAAACCATCGATTCTTTAGAAGTGGTAAAACAGTTATTTGAACGCAACTGTATTCAGTCTGCATATTGGCATCAATTTACAACCACTATTCACAGTCCCATTGGTCAGAATCCAGAAGCGTTTGGAATAGAAATAACAGGACCTGTTTTTGAAGGATTTGCTAAAAATGATTTATACCACCAAGATCCGAAAGGTGCTAATCATCCTATATATACCAAAGGGTTAAACTTGGCGCTACATAATTATTTAAATAAGGCAGGTTTTGAAAAGAGTATGTCAAGTTGGTTTGATTTTCCGGTTCCTAACACCACACATCCAAAAGATTTGATTGCGAGTTTCTTGGATTAGCAGGCGGTAATGATCAACCAGGATTTGAATATGGTTGTTGTGCTATTCATGCATTTAACTTATTCGCTTTTCTTGCACTTTATGATTTTTACAATTCTATTAATTACAATTTGCGATAAATTCCAATTGTATCCATCAAAATTGGTCGTGTTCATAAATTGCACAACAACTGTATCTATCTCATTATGGTATTCCGCAAGACATTGATAGCCTGGAAGTAAACCACCATGTTCATAAACGTAAGAGTAAATTTCCTGTTCACCTTCATTAAATACAGTGCCATCATTCAGGGCGCGTAAAAATATACCAACATCCTGTGCTGTAGCAATCATTAAACCAGAATAATCCGTTTTTATGTCATTTTCTATTCCCACATAATACCCGCTCATAACATCGTCTATATTTACATCGTGTAGGGAGCCGAAGGTATTGTTGAGGTTGAGCGGAATTAATATTTCTTCTTTAATATATTGTTGATGGCTATAACCCACAACTTTATCTATTAGATCGGAGATTAGCATATAATTAGTGTTGGAATATTCATACCCTTTATCTGGTTTAAAACTAGCTGGTAAATCAAGCGCATATTCCAACTTTTCTTGCCTAGTTTCTGGTGGATTAACCCAATAATTTGGAAAATTGGTAAAATTTGGAATGCCACTTCGATGTTGCAACATCATTCGCAACGTAATTTCATTGGCATTTTCAATTCTTCCAATGAGTTCTGGAAAGTAGTCCGCTAAAGTTTTATCCAAGGACAAACGCTTTGCTTTTATTAATTTGGTTGCAGCTACGGCAACAAATAATTTGGTAATGCTACCAATTTTGAACAAAGCATCTGGTTTGGCCGGAATTTTATTTTCTCGGTCGTGCCAACCAGCAGTATAAAATTTAGGAGGTTTGCCTGCTTCGTCTACATAAACAATCATGCCATCAACGCCATGGGTAATAGCTTCTTCTACTTGTTCCTGAACCGTATCAGGCAGTGGTAATATCCATGCCTTGACCAAAACCCAAGGTACGAACCATAGGGAACTTATACTTGCAATAATAAAAAGTATTCTAAATGTGCGTTTTGGTTGTTTCTTGTTCATAATATTATTTCCTTTTAACACCAAAATTTCGTTGTTTTACAAGTGTGCTTCCTAGACACGGATTTCCAAACTACTGAAAGGTGTCTGTTATATAAGAGGTATTTTGGTTAATAGTATCACTTACTTTCCACAGAATGGTGTTTTGAGAATTCCCTTGAAAGCTTAATAGAAATAGAGAAATGATTAAAGAACTTCTTTTCATTTGTACAAAAGATTGTTAATGGATTATTTGATTTAAAAAATCGCCAAGATGAACTTGGTTACGCTTTATCATTTCGGATTTGGCTATTTCAAAATCTACCGCTTGCCTGTTTTGCGAGAGTTTAAATTTACCTTCCCAATGGGTAATTGTAATTTTAAAACCTGATACATAGGGAAGATATGTGTCCATATCTGGATCATCTTTATCTAATGTGTAGTTGTGATGCGGTTGCTCTAAAAACTCTGTCATAGCAACCATAGTTTGCTTAATGCTTTCTGGGTCTTCAATTTCTGAAACGACGCCTTCAACGTGCACTTTTACATAATTCCAAGTTGGTAACTGTTTGGTTGTATAAATACTTGGTGAAATATAACATTGTGGTCCCGAAAAGATAACAGTTACCTTATTATGGTTTTTCAGTAACGCGGCATGTGGATTATGTGCATCCAGATGACCAATTAACTCGTTGTTTTTATAAATTAATGGAATATGGGTTATTAACGGTTCGTTGTTTGAAACTGAAATAACAGTTGCCAACGGATAAGCATGTATCACATGAATTAAATGCTTTTTATTACTATCTTGATGTTGTTTTGGTGGATAACTCAAAATTTTGGTTTTGCTTTTACGGATTTATTTAAGTGACTAATTAATTGCAGTTGAAATTTACAATATTTATCTTTAACCTATGCCAGAAAAAGCACCCTCAATATCCATTAAAAATTGGTCGCAGGACGATCAGCCTCGCGAAAAACTGCGCGACAAAGGTAAAGCTGCTTTAAGTGATGCCGAATTGGTTGCCATTATTATAGGTTCTGGCAATCGGGATGAAAGCGCTTTGGATTTATGCAAGCGTATTTTAGCAAGTGTGGATAATAATTTAAATCAGTTGGGTAAGTTAAGTATTAAACAACTTATGGATTTCAAAGGTATTGGTGAAGCAAAAGCCATATCTATTGCAGCTGCCATGGAGTTGGGTAGAAGACGTAGAGGTGAAGAAGCTCTGGAACGTAAAAAAATTACATCCAGTGTGTCCGTTTTTGAACTCATGCAACCTATTATAGGCGAATTACCACATGAGGAATTCTGGATTATTTATTTAAATAATGCCAACAAGGTCATTCAAAAACAACAATTGAGTAAAGGTGGAATTACAGGAACTTTGGTAGATGTAAGATTGGTACTTAAAAATGCATTAGAGTTTGGAGCGGTAGGAATAATACTAGCACACAACCATCCGTCGGGAACCTTAAAACCTAGCGAAGCCGATAAGCAAATTACACAAAAATTAAAAAAAGCAGGCGAAAGTTTAGATATTAAAGTATTGGATCATCTTATAGTAACAGAAAAGGCCTATTTTAGCTTTGCAGATGATAACTTACTGTAATGATTCTCATATACACGCCCAACATAACACCACGAATTAAGTATGCATTTAAGCATATTTTTACCCGTATCTTAAAGGTTCCAGTTTCATTTACAAGCACTGTAGAAGCGTTTATTTCCCATAATTCCATTAAAATTTCCTACGCCAAACAACCACTAGGAAACGAGTTATTTATAAAAAGTCATGAACTTCTTTTTGAACAAGGCTTATCAGATGTTGAGGTGCAAGTACATGATTGGGAGGAAACCAAATGTTTTTTTACAACCAACGATAAGAGCTGTATACCTTTTGATATGTTTGCGGCTACGTTTTACTTATTAAGTCGCTATGAAGAGTATTTACCACATGTAAAAGATGAATATGGTCGTTTTACGGCTGAAGAAAGTTTAGCCTTTAAATATGGATTTCTCCATCAGCCAGTAGTGGATATTTGGGCCTATAAATTCAAACAAATATTAGAGAATCAATACCCGGATTTTGTGTTTCCAAATAAAACCTATGCCGTAAAACCAATTATTGATGTGCCTTCAGCATTCAGTTTTAAAGCGAAAGGTTTAATGCGCACAATTGGTGGTACGCTTAAGGATTTATTAAGCTTTAAATTTCACAGATTATATATGCGTTTTATGGTGTTATTGGGATTTAAACACGATCCAGATGATACGTTTAAATATATTATAAATCGGCAAAAACAGCGTAAAAATAAATTTTTGTTTTTCTTTTTAATAGGTGATTATTCCACATATGATAAAGGGGTAAATGCACAAAAAGAAAGAATTTATATCCCTAATAAAACAAGTGGCAGACTATTGCCAAGTGGGACTTAAAGCATCATTTTTTGCTTTGGATAATATGGCTATTCTGAAGAAGGAAAAGCTCCGGATGGAATCTATTTTAAACACGTCATTATTAGCATCTAGACAATCTTTCTCTAAATTAAATTTGCCTATTTCCTATAGGAATTTGGTGGAATTAGAAATTTTGGAAGATTATACCATGGGTTATGTTAATTACAGCGGTTTCCGAGCAGGAACCTGTACGCCATTTTTCTTTTATGATTTGGATTTTGAAATTCAAACGCCGCTAAAGATAACGGCATACCACGTTATGGATTATACGCTTTTAAAGCATAATTCGTTACTGGATAAAAAGGAATCTCTGTTGCGTGTAATTAACCAAGTGAAGCAAGTAAATGGTGAGTTTGTATCTGTTTTTCATAACTATACGTTTAGTGATTTAGAACGCTGGAGGGGCTTTAAAGAATTGTTTAATATGATATTAGATTCAGCAAATGAAGATTAACGGCATTACAGATATTTTTTTCGATTTAGATCATACACTTTGGGATTTTGATAAAAATTCAGCTTTAGCATTTCAGAAAATTTTCAACACTCATAACATAGATGTTGATATTCATGATTTTCTAAAAGTTTACGAGCCCATAAATTTAAGCTATTGGAAATTGTATAGAGAGGATCAGATTGATAAAGAATCATTGCGATATAGACGTTTAAAAGAAAGTTTTGATGCTATAAACGCCATAATTCATGACGATATTATTAATCAATTGGCTATAGATTATATTGTAAGTTTACCAACATTTAATCATTTGTTTGATGGTACTTTTGATTTGTTAAATTATTTACAACCGCATTATAAAATGCATATAATTACCAATGGTTTCCAGGAGGCACAAGATAAAAAGATGGAACAATCCAAAATATCAAAATACTTTAAAACCGTTACCAATTCTGAACTAGCAGGCGTTAAAAAACCCAATCCTATAATTTTTGATTATGCCATTAATAAAGCCGAAGCCGATAAATCCAAGAGCTTAATGATTGGTGATAATTTGGAAGCTGATGTGTTAGGAGCGTTAAATTTTGGTATGGATGCTATTTGTTTTAACTATCATGGACTGAAAATTGATAGTAGTATAAAACAAGTTACAAATTTGATGGATTTAAAAGCCTATTTATAATTTTAATGTATCTTTAATATTTACTTTTTATAAACATCATGATAAAAAAAATCATCCTTTTACTCGTATTATTCATAACTGTGCAATTCGCTTTTTCTCAAAGTGAACTAGATCAATATAAGTATGTAATTGTACCAACTTCCTATGAATTTTCTAAAGAGCCCGATCAATATAGGCTAAACTCTTTAACCAAATTTTTATTTGAAAAACAAGGTTTTATAGTCTTAATGAGTAATGAAGCTATACCTCAAGATTTAATAAATAATGGTTGTTTGGCATTGCGTGCTAATGTTAATAAGGTTTCAGGATTATTAAAAACAAAACTTCAAATTCAATTACTTAATTGTTATCAAGAGGTCGTATTTTTATCTAAAATAGGCGAATCTCGAGATAAAAATTATATGGTTGCCTACAACCTTGCGTTACGTGACGCCTTTACTTCGTTTGATCGTTTATATTATAGTTATACTACTGATTCAGATCTTAAAATTATTGAGGTCGAGCCCATAGAATCTACGGTTGTTGATGTTTCTGATACTATAAGCGCTCAAACTATCACGGAAACTAAAGAAACAAATTTAGCTCATGCTTTAACAGCACGAAAGAAAGATGGTAATAATTACGAGCTTCTCAATGATAAAGGAGATGTTGTTTATACCTTAATCTTTTCAGGTAAAGAGGCCTTTTATATGGTAGAGGGGATGCAAGCTACCGTTTATAAAAGAGCGGGTAATTGGGTTATAGCAAAAACTGTTTCAGACGGTTCGCTACAAGTGGAAACATTAAACGTTAGCTTTTAATAGCCATATTTGTCCTTCCAGCGTTGTTTTAAAAACTCCCGTTGGGCGTTTTCACGTGCATTATTTCCGGGCTCATAAAACCTAGTGTTACTAATTTCATTTGGCAGAAATTCTTGTTTGGCAAAATTATTTTCATAGTTATGCGCATATTGGTAATTCTCGCCATAACCAATTTCTTTCATGAGTTTGGTTGGTGCGTTTCTAATAGACAATGGCACGCTTAAATCGCCAGTATCTCGCACCACTTGTTGTGCTTTGCTAATGGCCAAATAGGCTGCATTACTTTTAGGTGAACAGGCTAAATATGTTACACATTGACTTAATAAAATTCGGGATTCGGGATTTCCAATTGTGGAAACCGCCTGAAACGTATTATTGGCAATTACTAAAGCCGTTGGGTTTGCATTTCCTATATCTTCACTCGATAAAATAAGGAGGCGCCTGGCTATAAATTTCACATCTTCTCCACCTTCAATCATTCGCGCTAAATAATACACTGCGGCATTGGGATCGCTACCGCGAATAGATTTTATTAGTGCTGAAATGATATCATAATGTTGCTCACCCGTTTTATCATATCTAGCTGTATTATTTTGAATGCGTTGTGTAACCAATGCATTAGTAATGATAATATCTCCTGTGTCATGCGAATTGACAATTAATTCAAAAATATTCAATAGTTTTCGAGCATCACCTCCCGAAATACGCATTAAAGCTTCAGTTTCTTTTAACGTAATATTTTTTTGAGATAAGTAGGTGTCTTTTTCTATTGCACGTTTTAAAAGGGCTTCTAAATCCGTTTTATTAAAGGCATTTAAAATATATACTTGACAGCGTGATAATAATGCCGGAATAACCTCAAAACTCGGGTTTTCTGTTGTGGCTCCAATTAGTGTTACCCAACCTTTTTCCACCGCTTGTAATAAGGAGTCTTGTTGCGATTTACTAAACCTATGAATCTCATCAATAAATAAAATAGGATTTTTGGTAGTAAATAAACCACCCGACTGTTTTGCCTTATCTATAACCTCACGAATATCCTTAACGCCTGAATTTATAGCACTCAACGTATAAAATGGTCTGTTGGATTCTGTGGCAATAATATTTGCTAAAGTTGTTTTACCAATTCCAGGTGGACCCCAAAGTATAAGTGATGGGATTAATCCTTGCTTTATTTGATTGGTTAACGTACCATTAGGACCTATTAAATGTGCTTGACTAATATAGTCGTCAAGCGTTTTAGGTCTTAAACGTTCTGCTAAAGGTTCATTCATGGCGTAAATTTAATTATAATTATAGGTTCTATTAGAATGGTTTTGTACATTTTGATTAACAATTTGTAATTAGTTGTCAATCTTACAGACTGACAATTTAACAGAACCTCATTAATGGTTAGTTTTTTGTTAGGATTTATCTATGAAAAGTCAAGAAGAATTTAAATTTTCTAATCAGGTTATTTTAGTGCCAGTAGCATTTGTCTTGCTCATTTGGTTAGTATTCTGGTTTGAAATACGTTTTGGATTCGACTTCACAAATTATGGCATATTTCCGCAGAAGTTATTTGGGCTTCGTGGTGTTGTTTTTAGTGCCTTTATTCATTCAGGCATCACGCATTTATATCACAATACCATCCCGTTATTTGTGCTAACCGCTGCCTTGTTTTATTTCTACAGAGAGATGGCTTGGAAAATCCTTATTTTAGGAATTTTACTTTCGGGTTTGTTAACGTGGAGTATTGGCAGGCCAGCCTATCATATTGGTGCCAGTGGCCTTATTTATGTATTAGTTAGTTTTTTATTCTTTAAAGGTATTATAGCCAAGCATTTTAGGTTAATTGCTTTATCCTTATTAGTCATCTTCTTATATGGAAGTATGATTTGGTATGTACTACCTATTAAAGATGGCGTATCCTGGGAAGGTCATTTATCCGGATTGATTGTAGGATTGGTTTTTGCTTTTATCTTTAAGAAACATCTTCCTATACCTAAAAAGTACTATTGGGAACAACCAAGCTATATAGAAGAAGACGATCCGTTTTTAAAACATTTTGATGAACATGGTAATTTTGTTGAAAGTTTACCAGAAATCGAAGACGTTAAAGCAGACGTGGAGGAGGAGCACCAACCCAATTCTATAAACTATATTTTTAAAAAATCTGACGATTCATCAAACTAATCGTTGTCTTACTACTTCATAAAGAATAGCACCACAAGCAACAGAAACATTTAAGGACTCTATAGAGCCGAGCAAAGGAAGTTTGGCTTTGCTATCTGCAAGTTTTAAAACCGATGGGTTTATACCTCGACCTTCAGAACCCATTATGATTGCGCATGGAACTGTAAAGTCAATATCATAAATGGTATCATTTGTTTTCTCGGTAGCCGCAATAACAGCAATGCCCGAAGCCTGTAAATGAAACATGGCATCTTTAATATGATCCACACGGCAGATTGGCATTTTAAAAACGGCGCCAGCACTTGTTTTAATGGTATCGCCATTTATAGGTGCGCTTCCCTTTTTTTGAATAATAATACCGTTAACACCTGTGCATTCAGCCGTACGTATTATAGCCCCAAAATTACGGACATCACTCAATTGATCGAGGAGCAAAAACAAAGGTGTTTTCCCAGATTCAATAACGTCTAACACTAAATTTTCAATATCATGATATTCTATTGGCGATATTTGTGCTACGGCACCTTGGTGGTTTTTGGATGTTAATCTATTCAGCTTTTCAATAGGAACATAGGATACATTAATGCTTTCCTTTCGGATAAGCGATTCTAAATCGTGGGCAAGGTTGCCTTGTAACCCTTTTTGAATAAAGATTTTCTCAATAGTCTTACCGGCTTGAATAGCTTCTATAACTGAATGTAAGCCAAAAATTAATGTTTCTTGTTCCATATAAATATAATAAATGTTTAATTTGAAATCTTAAGCATAATTGAAAAGAAAAGAGACTGCACGAAGCAGTCTCTTTAATTATTTAAATTTGAATATAAATATTATAGCGGAGTAACAGTGTACTCATAACCGTTTTGTACTACAAGGCTAGCTATAAATAAAACATTTCCAAAAGTAGTACTACCTGGAGTACTTAAAGTATAACCACCTGAATAATCAAATGTTGTTTCTGGCATAAGAAAATCTTGGCTATATGTTAATTTAACAGGAATTGGTTCATTAAAGCCGTAATTTTCGAAAGGATTCTCATATAAATCTGCGGCAATCATGTACATGCCATCAGCTAAACCAGAAACTGAACCCACTTCAGGACAATCTGATGTCCCAGCAATGTAATCAATTTGGTTACCATTTCCATCATATAATATTAAATCCATGTCAATTGGACAGAAACTATCAATATTAACACCATTTTCAGAGAAGCTTCCATCCCAAGATAGAACTAAATCTAAAACATCATTAATGTAATCACCTGATATGGTAGCATTGAATGTAAAAGGAGACAAGATTATATTAGTATCTGCTGATTTAGCAGTAATAGTAAAAGTCTCATCATTTTCAATATCACCAGTTGCGTATATTACAACGTCTGCTGAACTAGAAGTACTCCCAGCAGATATGATGATAGTATGATCGAAATCAAAATCCTCACCTTCTGTTGCGTCTCCGCTCGTTTGCTCTAAAACAATAGCATAATCCAATTCTTGAGGTTCTGCTATGCTAGCTGTAATAGTAAATGTTGCTTCACCGTCAGTTTCTAAAACCGTAACGTTATTGTCGGTAGCGCTCATAGTAACTGCCACTGGCGAGTAAGCAACTGCTGGCACTTCGTTAAAATCATCATCATCACAAGATGTAAGCGCTGTTAATAGCAACGCAGACAGTGATAAATATTTAATAGAATTTTTATATATATTATTCATTGTTATCTAATTTATTTGATTAGTTAGGAGTATAAACATAGGTATTTCCTGAATTATCGAAAAATGGTCCAGAATCTACTGTAGTACTATTATAAAGGATATACCCATTTATAGTAATTACACCAGTAGTTGGGTCAACAGTTCCAGAACCTTGAACTAAATATCCGCCTCCAAGAACTAAAGTATCAATTGTGATATCACCACAAGAGTCACTAAATTCGAATGGAATAGGGTTACCTCCAGAAGTTAATCCTGGTAGCGTACTATGCTCGTAAACACCGTCAGCTAATTCAGTTACGGTAACATTGGCAAAAGGACCAGATGTTGTAACATAATCACCAGCTAAATCAGAATTACAAAGGTAAGATATGTTAATCTTTAACGATCCTGTTCTTCCACTTGGAATTACACCGTTCCCACCGCTTGTTCCAACGATATCTAGAATTAGTGTAAATGTACTAGGTGCAGAAATTGAACTATCATCAGAAAGTACTGTAAACGGTACCTCTCCTGTTAAATCTCCTTCAGGGGTTAAAGTTACAGACGTAGTTGACAAATCGTAGTGAATCCCCGCTATTGCAGTTGACGCAGAATTAACTTCAATAGTTAAAGCAACATCTTCAGTTATGGATGCCCTGTTTGGCCCAATAACTTTTACTGTAGCACTTCTGTCATAACTCCCGGTACCTTCGGTTACCAAAGCATTCAATGTTGAACTTGTGAATCCGACCAAATCAGGTGTCTCACTAATTGCATCTGTTAACACATCATCATCAACTAAACACGAGGTAAAGGATAACGATAGCGCCATTAAGATTAAAAATTTATTTATTGTTTTCATATGTGTTTTTTTTTAAATATTAGTTTGCCCAAAATATTTTACTAGTAAATACGTTTGGTTGTGCTGGTACATTAGCACCATTTCCAGAGATTTCTGAAGATGGGTAAGCTAAACGTACAGGTCTTGTTGGTTCAGGTGATAGTAATGAAATTGGTAAATTAGATGGATATCCAGTTCTACTAAAATCATACCAACTTTGAATAGCATCAAGGCCGTTTAAAGCAATCCATTTTTGAGTAATAATAGCCTCTAATTTATTGGAAGTAGACCCCCAACTTACTAAATCAATAGGCTGCGTATAGTATCCAGCAGCATTAGGTACTCCTAAATAGTCAAAAGATGCAGCAATACCGTTTTCATAGTGCTGTTGTGCACCTGACAAATAGGTTTTTAAAGCAGCTTCTGCTTGTAAAAATTCTGCTTCAGCTAATGAAAAGATAACTGAATTTTGTTCAGCACTCTTTAAAAGACCAGGACCTATATTAGAAACAAATGGCTCTGTTAAAAGACCACCTGGAGGATAGAAATCTAAACCTTGAACTACACCTAGATGGCCATCTTCTGGTTCCTCATAGATATAATCAATTCTTGGGTCATTAAAGTCTGTCAATTTATCTAATACAAAAGGTGTTGCACATGTAGCAAAGTAATTGTTTACATATTCACCAGCGGTAGTTTGACCATAGTTACCCCAAAATGGGCTTTGCTGATCTTCTTGATCCGTGTATCCTGGGTTAGCAGTTGCATTGTCAGTTATAAAACCAGAGCCTTCATTAGCAATTTTTTGAAATTCTGTAGTAAGGTATCCAGATCTTCCAGCCATATCAGACTGTCTAACTAATATTCTTAATTTTACAGTATTTGCAAATTTCTTCCATTCGTTCATATCTCCAGCATACATAATATCTGCTCCGCCTGGATTAAGTACATCTCCGTTTGCATTACCAGCGTTTATTAATGCTATAGCATTGTCTAATTGAACAATTAAGTCTTCATAAACTGTTAACGCATCATCAAAAGCAGGTGTTGGATTTTCACCTCGTAATAAAGCTTCGAAATAAGGAATATCTCCATATGTATCCACTAATATCTGGAAATGGAAAGATTTCATAATTTTCGCAATAGCTGTATAGTACTCATAATTCTCAGTATCAACATCAAATGTATGATATTGCTTCAAAGCAGCTTGATATTGGTAATCCCATATTGTTGAATAGAAAGTGGAATTTACTCTATACTCAAATTCACTTTGATACCAAGAGTAACCATCTGATTGACTCCAATTGTACATCATTAAGTTACCAAGAGTATTCAGACGACGAGCACCTCCCGGAGGCGTCGTAATCGTATAAGCACTGTATCGCTGCGCTACTGGCAACAGCAAATCAGGTGATGTTGTTAGTGGATTATTTGGGTCTGTATTGACATCCAAATAATCATCACTACAAGCAACTGTAATAACGGAAAGCATTACAATTGAGAATAATTTAAATATATTTTTCATTTTCAAGATTGTTTAAAATTAAAATTCAAGATTAACATTGATACCAAATGATCTCGTTGGAGGAGATTGGAAATATCCACCTAAACCAATACCGTTTCCAGCTGAATTATTAAATTCAGGATCTGAAAATCTGTTTTCTTCTGGTAACCAAGTAACTAAATTACGACCGATAAGTGCAACTGATAGTTTAGAAACAAACGCCTTGTCTAAAAATTTAGATGGTAAGTCATAACGTAAAGAAAGCTCTCTTAATTTTACTGCTGTAGCATCTTTAACATAGTTTTCTTTAATATCGTTGTACGTATTAGTCCAAAAGTTTTGACGTCCTCCTGTTACTTGGATATTGTTGTTTTCAACATATACCGGAGCATCTTCTGTTCCAACATTCACTACTGAATTAGGGAACACGAAATCTTGACGGTTAGAAGATACACTTTCTTGAGATCTTCCTGTGAACTCCATAGCATCTGCCAATTGCGAGATGTAAACATGACCTGTTCTATAATCCATTGTACCAGTTAAAGTAAATCCTTTAAAACTTACAGCATTAGTTAAACCAACAACGTAATCTGGTGTTGTTTTTCCTAAATTTTTAAGTCCACCTACGATTGGATTACCCGTGTTTGCATTAACTATAACGCGACCTTGGTCATCTCTTTCGTAACCTACAGCTCTAACTTGTGGGAAATCTTCTCCTACAACAGCCCATAAGCCTGAAGTTGTTCCGCCAGATACTTGTACTTGATCTAATCCTGGTTGGATAGAAGCAACTTGTTGCTCATAAGACGTGAAGTTAACATTAATGTTCCAATTGAAGTCACCAGCATTAGCCGCTTTAAAAGGCACTAATCCAAGACTTAATTCAAGACCTGATCCTTCTATAGAACCAATGTTTGTTAAAATGCTATTAGAACCCGCAGATGGCGCTGTTGTAGCAGTTGTAATTAGATCTGTTGTTTTAGTATCATAATACGCTGCGTCTAAAGTTACACGACGGTTTAAAAACTCTAAATTTAATCCAAATTCATTTGTTTGAATTTTTTCTTTCTTCACATCTTTATCTACTGCAGTTCCTGAAACAACAAACCCGTTAAGACCAGTTGATGAATAAGGGAAACCAGCTTGTTGAGCGTATGTTTCATTTACTTGGTATGGACCAAGGTCATTATAAACAGTAGCATTACTATAGGTTAATTTACCAAAGTTTAAAGCATCAAAGTTTAATAAATCAGAGAATAAGAAAGATAAACCAAAGGAAGGATAGAAATAACTATTGTTATCACTAGATAAGGTAGAAGTATAATCTTGTCTACCTGAAAAACTTGCAAAAAGGAAGTTGTCATATCCAAGTGTAAAATCACCAAAAAGACCATATGTTCTCTTTATAGATTCATTAACAAATGCTCCACCAGTTAATCCACCAGCCAGTTGGCCTGTAGTATTAGAAAGGTCGTAGAATCCAGGAATACTTAAGTTATTCGCGCGATATGCACTTTGTCTAAATCTTTCAGTTGTACCAGTTGCACCAACTATGGCTCTCATAGTTACTTTATCTACAATGTTAAATTCACTTTGAGCTAAAAAGTCAGTTGTGTAATCGATAGATTGTAATTCATAATCTTGTACAAATGATGACACAGGATCAGGACGACCAGCTGTTTCTAAATACGCACTGTTAGGTAAATAGTTTTGAGCGTCTCTGTATTCTTTACCTATTTGGTTGTAACTATTAACACCAAAACGACCTGTTAGTTTTAACCAATCAGCTACTTCCCAATCTGCGTTCATGTTAGCAACTAAACGATTAGATTTGTCCGTATCTCTGTTGGTATCAATAGCCCAATAAGGGTTCTGATAGTAAGCATTATACCAGCCATTAGGAGAAGCGTATAAGTCATTTCTCCAATCTTTATAATTGCTTAAAGGAATGTTAGCTGAAGTATTTAAAATAAACCAATATAATGGTCTGTCTTGAGATCCGATAGTATTACCTACTAAATCAGTTTTGTCAGTTGTAAAACTAGACGTTAAACCTAATTCAAGATTACCCATTTTTCGGCTTGCGTTTACTCTAAATGTATTTCTAGTATAACGATCGTCAGGAACAATACCATCCGTTTCTAATTTACCAAAAGACATGTAAAATCTGTTTTTTTCATCACTTCCTGATAAATATACAGTATTACTTGTAGAACCACCGGTGTTGTAGAAATCTTTTAAATTATCTTTTACTGGCGCGTAAGGTAAAGTTTGATAAGATCCGTCAGCAAATATAGGACCTACTCTTCTTTTAACACCATCAAATCTAGGACCCCAGTTTGTATTTTCATATGGATCATATGCACCTTGCCATCCTGTACCATATTGTGTTTGGAAGTCTGGCATATAAGCTACTTCTTCAATTGTGTAAGAAGAATTGATACCTACCGTAAATCTATCACCGCTTCTACCTGTTTTAGTAGTAACAAGTAATGCTCCATTACCCGCTTTTGAACCATAAAGAGCTGCTGCTGTAGCACCCTTTAAAGTAGTTAAGCTTTCAATGTCATTAGGGTTTAATTGATCAAAAGCACCTTGTGTAGAGATGGATCCATCAATAACAATTAATGCAGAGTTTGACTGTGTTATAGAACGAAGTCCACGTAATAATATTTGTGAACTAGGGTTAACACCGTTGTCTTGAACGTTAATTTGTAAACCAGCTACTTTACCAGCAAGTGCTGATGCGGCAGATTGTGGTTGAACAGTTAACAGTTCGTCGCTACCAACCGATTCCGTCACATAGGAAGTCTCTCTCTTTTCTCTCTTAATACCTAAAGCTGTAATTACAACTTCTTCAAGAGCTTGACTATCCACCTCCATTGCAAAGCTAATGGTGTTAGATGCACCAACAGTCATTTCTTTTGTTGTGTATCCAATAAAGGAATAGGTTAGTACATCACCTGGACTAGCATTGACGGAGTAATTACCATCAAAATCTGATTGAGTTCCAGTTGCAGTACCTTTTACAATAATATTAACTCCAGGGAGCGGTAATCCGTTTTCATCGGAAATCGTTCCTGAAATTGTTTTTTCTTGCGCAAACGTAAGTTGCACAACAAACGCTAGAAATAGCGTTAAAATTCCACTAAACTTTGTTTTCATTTTGTATTTTATTTGAATTAGTCTAGGCCAAAAATCATAATAAAAAGTTAATTAAACAATAAATAAGGGTTAAAATTTCAAAATATTTTCAAAAACTACGCTTTTTAACACCTATTATTCCTAAAAAAGTGCGGATAAACTTAAATGTATTTTGGAATTGGATAGTTTGAAACTTTGGTTTTCGCTTTTACCGTTGGCATAATTGAAGCGTAAAAGTCCGGCTTTGGTGTTTAAACCAAAACCAAAACCAAAACTATATAGTTTTTCTTTTTGATCTATTATTTTATTTTCAAAATAGGCTAAGTCTATTATAGAGTGTATATATAAATCACTGCTTAATGAATACCGATACTCGGTAGCTAGTATGCCGTACAATGTGGCGCTTAAGCTGTTTTCTTCAAAACCTCTAATGGAATTTATACCGCCAAACCTGCTTAATTCATTCTCTAAATAACTGTCTGAAAACAAACCAAAACTAGTTGTCCTTAAATAAACATTGTTTTTTGAGTTTAAATTGAAGATTTTAAAGGCGTCCACGCGGTATTGATATTGCTGATCTTTTTGTTGTGAAATGGTCCGATTACCAATGCCGGTTTCCAAGTAGATTTGTGCATTTCTTTTAAATATTGAACGGTCGGGAATCCGATTTATAAATGTGTAGCCAATTGTGTAGAAAGTTGTTTCGTAATCTTTAATAAATGGATTTAAATTGGTACTGCTTAAAAGGTTGTTTGATTTGGTGGATATAATGCCAACGGAAAATTGATTTTTGGAATTTAATTGGTAATTAATTCGTGCGCTTTGATCGGCCGTTGTAAACGAAGAGTCTTTTTTGAAAATAGTAAGCTCTAATTCTGTGCCAATAGGCGAATTAAATAAATAGGGTAGTTTTACATTTACGTTAAACGATTTTTGTTCACTCTCATCGCTTCTATATGCTAATGATAAACTTTCTCCAAAATTCAAATTATTCGTGAGTTCAAGATTTAGGTAGCCTGTTAATTCTAGTTTGCTCGTCTCTTCATTGGTTCCAAATCCTAGAAAACCATCAAAGGTATTGCTTTTTGTTTTTTCAATGTATACATATAATATGGTAGAGTCTTTACTGAATAAAATTTCAGGCTCTCTTAATTGGTTGGCAAATGGTAATTCCTGAAGTAAGCTTGTTTGTTTTTTTATTTCCGATAAGTTTAAAGGTTTGCCTGTTCGTAATTTTAAAAAATATTTTAAGTATGACTTCGGAAACTTGTCATATCCCTTAACAACTATTTTATTAACAAAGCGCATTTCATTATCTCCAGACAGAACTAAATCTGCTTTTAATCTGTTAACCCCTGATTTTTTTATGTTATCCAGTTTAAGCGTATTAAAAGGTAGGCCTTGGTCTGATATTTTTTTATTGATAAATTGAAGTGTTTGTTCAATTTCTTTAAAACGGATTGTAAAATACAATTTACTACTATGAACACGTAACTGTTTTAATGTGCCTGGCGGAAGGGTCTCGGAATTAAAATAGACATCTATATTTTTGTAAGGTTGGCTTAATGAAACGGAAGTTTCAAACATAGAATCATTTTTTTTGGTAATACCATGCCATTTGGAATCAATATATCCCAATTTGCTTAATTGATATTTAAGCGTCTCTATTTCGCGGTTTAATGAATTGTAATCCGCGTGTTTTTTTTGATAGCCTATGGAGTCTATGACAGAGGTGTTTTCTGTTAATTCGTTTTGAATTTTTAGATACAAATTTTGTCCCATTAAATCAGGAGTTGATCCAAAGAGTGTAATAAGGAATAAAAAAAGAAATCTATGCACGCTTTTTATGAAAGTCTTTAAAATGTAAAACTAACGCAAAAAGATTCGTTTTGATATAATTTGGCGTGTGATTTTTAATTAGAATTGAAAATTAATGAATTAACGTTTGAAAAATTAAATTTTATTTCTACCTTTGCAGCCCTCAAATGAGAGGTTAAACATAAATTATATAGAAATATATGCCAACAATTTCACAATTAGTACGTAAAGGAAGAACCAAAATAACCAAGAAGAGTAAATCGGTTGCTTTAGATTCGTGTCCACAAAGACGTGGAGTATGTACGCGTGTTTACACTACTACACCTAAAAAACCAAATTCTGCAATGCGTAAAGTTGCAAGGGTAAGGTTAACAAATGGTAAAGAAGTAAATGCCTACATCCCAGGAGAAGGACACAACCTACAAGAACACTCGATAGTATTGGTTAGAGGTGGAAGGGTAAAAGATTTACCAGGAGTTAGATATCACATTGTACGTGGTGCTTTAGACACAGCAGGTGTTGCAGGCAGAACGCAACGTAGATCTAAGTATGGTGCAAAACGCCCTAAAAAGTAATTAAAAAACTTTAAGAAGAAGACATGAGAAAAAGAGCAGCAAAAAAGAGACCGCTTTTACCAGATCCACGTTTTAACGATCAGTTAGTAACTAGATTCGTAAACATGATGATGTGGGATGGTAAGAAGTCAGTAGCTTTTAAAGTGTTTTACGATGCAATTGATATCGTAGAAGAAAAGAAAACAGATGATGAGAAAACTGCACTAGAAATGTGGAAAGATGCTTTATCTAATGTGATGCCTCACGTAGAAGTACGTAGTCGTCGTGTTGGTGGTGCTACATTCCAAATTCCAATGCAAATCCGTCCAGACCGTAAAGTTTCTACTGCAATGAAATGGCTTATAGGCTATGCACGTAAGAGAAACGAAAAATCAATGGCACAACGTTTAGCTTCAGAAATTTTAGCAGCAGCTAAAGAAGAAGGAGCGGCAGTGAAAAAACGTGTTGATACCCATAAGATGGCGGAAGCAAATAAAGCATTCTCACACTTTAGATTTTAAGAAATGGCAAGAGATTTAAAATTAACAAGAAATATAGGAATTGCAGCTCATATTGATGCTGGTAAAACAACAACAACAGAGCGAATTCTATTTTATACGGGTGTTTCACACAAAATTGGAGAGGTTCATGATGGTGCTTCTACAATGGACTGGATGGAGCAAGAAGCAGAAAGAGGTATTACAATTACATCTGCTGCAACTACTTGTGACTGGACATTCCCGAAAGAAAACGGTGAGCCAACAGCAGATGCTCAAGATTACCACTTTAATATTATTGATACACCTGGTCACGTAGATTTTACCGTAGAGGTAAACCGTTCATTACGTGTTCTTGATGGGTTAGTATTCCTATTTAGTGCAGTTGATGGTGTTGAGCCACAATCTGAAACTAACTGGAGATTAGCAGATAACTATAAAGTTCCAAGAATTGGTTTCGTTAATAAAATGGACCGTCAAGGATCAGACTTTTTAGGAGTTTGTCAGCAAGTTAAAGATATGTTGAAGTCTAATGCAGTGCCAATTGTTTTAAATATTGGTGAAGAAGACGAGTTCAAAGGTATCGTAGATTTGGTTAAAAACAGAGCTATTGTTTGGCATGATGATAATTTCGGATCTACTTTTGATGTGGTGCCGATTCCAGAAAACATGCAAGATGAAGTTCGTAAATATCGTGCTTTATTAATTGAGGAAGTAGCTGGCTATGATGAGAACTTATTAGAGAAATTCATGGAAGATGAAGATTCTATTACTGAAGAAGAAGTGCATGCTGCACTTAGAGCTGCGGTAATGGATATGGCTATCATTCCTATGATTTGTGGTTCTTCATTCAAAAACAAAGGTGTTCAATTCTTATTAGATGCTGTTTGTCGTTACTTACCATCTCCAATGGATAGAGAGAGTGTTGTGGGTATTAATCCAGACACAGATAAAGAAGAAAGACGTAAGCCTAGTGTTAATGAGCCTTTCTCGGCTTTAGCATTTAAAATTGCAACCGATCCTTTCGTAGGTCGTTTAGCATTTTTCCGTGCATATTCTGGGCGTTTAGATGCTGGATCTTATATTTTGAACAATCGTTCAGGTAAAAAAGAACGTATCTCACGAATTTACCAAATGCATGCTAACAAGCAAAATGCTATCGATTTTATTGAAGCAGGTGATATTGGAGCGGCAGTAGGATTTAAAGATATTAAGACTGGTGATACCATGTCTGATGAGAAACATCCAATTGTTTTAGAATCTATGGACTTCCCAGATCCAGTAATTGGTATTGCTGTGGAGCCAAAAACGAAAGCAGATGTTGATAAAATGGGTATGGCTTTAGCTAAATTAGCAGAAGAAGATCCAACATTTACAGCTAGAACAGACGAGAATTCAGGGCAAACTATTATATCAGGAATGGGTGAGCTTCACTTAGATATTATTGTAGATCGTTTACGTCGTGAGTTTAAAGTAGAGGTGAATCAAGGTGAGCCTCAAGTAGAATATAAAGAAGCTATTACAGCTGCAGCAGACCATAGAGAAGTTTACAAAAAACAATCTGGTGGTCGTGGTAAATTTGCTGATATCGTATTTACGGTGGAACCAGCAGATGAAGGTGTTGTAGGTCTTCAGTTTGAATCTATTATTAAAGGTGGTAACGTTCCTAAAGAATTTATCCCTTCTATTGAAAAAGGATTCAAAATGGCTATGGTAAATGGTCCTTTAGCTGGATATGAAATCGATTCTATGAAAGTGACATTGAAGGATGGATCTTACCATGATGTGGATTCGGATCAATTATCATTCGAATTAGCAGCTAAATTAGGATTTAAAAATTGTGCAAAAGCGGCTAAAGCTGTTATAATGGAGCCAATCATGAAATTGGAGGTGATTACACCAGAAGAAAACATGGGTGATATTGTAGGAGATTTAAACCGTCGTCGTGGACAAATGAGTGATATGGGTGATAGAGCAGGTGCAAAAACTATTAAAGCCACTGTTCCTTTATCTGAAATGTTTGGATATGTTACCACATTAAGAACATTGTCATCAGGACGTGCAACATCAACAATGGAATTTTCACACTATGCTGAAACACCTTCTAATATTTCAGAAGAGGTTATAAAAGCTGCTAAAGGTATTGAATCGTAAATCTTAAGAAAATGAGTCAAAAAATTAGAATAAAATTAAAGTCTTACGATCACAATTTAGTAGACAAGTCTGCTGAGAAGATTGTAAAAACAGTAAAAAGTACAGGTGCAGTTGTAACGGGACCAATTCCATTACCAACACACAAGAAAATTTTCACTGTATTGCGTTCTCCACACGTTAACAAGAAGTCAAGAGAACAATTTCAATTAAGCTCTTACAAGCGTTTACTTGATATTTACTCGTCTTCTTCAAAAACAATTGATGCTCTAATGAAGCTAGAGTTACCAAGTGGTGTAGAAGTAGAGATCAAAGTTTAGTTATAAGCTTACATGTCCTTAACGATTGGTTAGGGAAAAACGGAAAAATACAATTCAAGGCTGAAACGTATTTTTCAGCCTTGAATATTTTACGGGTGAGTCGCGAATCATCCATAAACAAACAAGCAGGACAAATCGCGAGTTGTCCATAATATAATAAAGAAAAATTATGTCTGGGTTAATTGGAAAAAAAATCGGTATGACCAGCATCTTCGATGAAAATGGAAAAAACATTCCATGTACAGTAATCGAAGCTGGACCATGTATCGTTACCCAAGTCAGAACTGAAGAAGTTGACGGTTATAGTGCTGTACAACTTGGTTTCGATGACGCGACAGAAAAAAGCGCTACTAAAGCGGACCTAGGTCACGCTAAAAAAGCAGGAACTTCTGTAAAACGCAAGATCGTTGAATTTAAAGGTTTTGATAAGGAGTACAAATTAGGTGATGCAATAACAGTTGAGCATTTTGCTGAAGGAGAGTTCGTAGATATTTCTGGGACATCTAAAGGTAAAGGATTTCAAGGTGTTGTTAAACGTCATGGTTTTGCTGGTGTGGGTCAAGCTACTCACGGTCAACACAACCGTTTAAGAGCTCCTGGTTCTATTGGTGCGGCTTCATATCCTGCAAGAGTATTTAAAGGAATGAAGATGGCAGGAAGAATGGGAACTGATCAAGTAAAAGTTGAAAATTTAAGAGTTTTAAAAGTAGTTGCTGAAAAGAACCTACTAGTTGTTAAAGGATGTGTTCCTGGACATAAAAACGCTTATGTAATTATTAGAAAATAATGAAAGTAGCAGTTTTAGATTTAAACGGAAAAGACACAGGAAGACAAGTTGACTTGTCTAAAGATGTGTTTGCTATTGAGCCTAATAATCATGCGGTTTATTTGGATGTTAAACAATATTTAGCAAACCAAAGACAAGGGACTCATAAAGCAAAAGAACGTGCAGAAATTTCTGGTAGTACACGTAAAATAAAGAAACAAAAAGGAACAGGTACAGCGCGTGCTGGTAGTATAAAATCTGGTCTTTTTAAAGGTGGTGGACGTATGTTCGGACCTAGACCTAGAAACTATAGCTTTAAGTTAAACAAAAATGTGAAACGATTAGCTCGTAAATCTGCTTTATCAATTAAAGCAAACGAGAAATCAATCGTAGTTTTAGAGGACTTTAATTTTGAGTCTCCAAAAACAAAAAACTTCACAGCAGTTTTAAAAGCTTTAGACCTAGTCAATAAAAAATCTCTCTTTGTGTTGGGTGCTTCAAATAATAATGTATATTTGTCGTCACGCAATTTAAAAGGTTCTGAAGTTATAACTAGCTCGGAAATAAGCACTTACAAGATTTTAAATGCAAATCAAGTAGTGCTTTTAGAGAGTTCTTTAGAAGGAATTGTAACGAATTTAAGTAAATAAGAAACAGATGAACATCTTAATTAAACCTATAATCACAGAAAAAGCGACTGCTAATAGCGAGTTAAGAAACTGCTATACTTTCGCGGTGAATACCAAGGCGAACAAGGTAGAAATCAAAAAAGCGGTGGAAGCTGCTTATGGCGTTTCTGTTGAAAAAGTTCGTACTATTAATGTCCGTCCAGATAGAAGTACTAAGTTTACAAAAACTGGTATTCAACATGGTAAAACAAATGCTGTTAAAAAGGCAATTGTACAACTGGCGGAAGGTGAAATGATTGATTTATACAGTAACATGTAATTAAAGACAACAAAAAATGTCAGTAAGAAAATTAAAACCAATCACACCAGGACAGCGATTTAGAGTAGTAAATGGTTACGACGCCATTACTACTGATAAGCCGGAGAAAAGTTTATTAGCTCCGAAAAAAAGGTCTGGTGGTAGAAACAGTCGCGGAAAAATGACTATGCGCTACATAGGTGGTGGTCATAAGAAAAGGTATCGTATTATCGATTTTAAACGTAACAAAACTGGAATCCCAGCTGAAGTTAAGTCTATCGAGTATGATCCAAACAGAACAGCGTTTATTGCGTTGTTAAACTATCAAGATGGAGAGAAAGCGTATATCATTGCTCAAAATGGTTTACAAGTAGGTCAGACTATCGTTTCCGGAGACAGCAATGTAGCTCCAGAAGTTGGTAATGCTATGCCACTATCTCAAATTCCATTAGGAACTATTATTTCTTGTGTAGAATTACGTCCAGGTCAAGGAGCTGTTATGGCTAGAAGTGCTGGAACATTTGCACAGTTAATGGCTAGAGGTGATAAATTTGCATCTATAAAATTACCATCAGGTGAAACACGTTTAGTGTTAATTACATGTATGGCTACAATAGGTGTTGTATCTAATTCAGATCATCAATTGTTAGTATCAGGTAAAGCTGGTAGATCAAGATGGTTAGGAAGAAGACCTCGTACAAGACCAGTAGTGATGAACCCAGTCGATCACCCAATGGGTGGTGGTGAAGGTAAATCTTCAGGTGGTCATCCACGTTCTAGAAATGGTATACCTGCTAAAGGTTATAGAACCCGTTCTAAAACAAAAGCGAGTAATAAATATATTGTAGAACGTAGAAAGAAATAAGACATGTCAAGATCATTAAAAAAAGGACCTTACGTTCATTATAAATTAGAGAAGAAAGTGGCTTCCAATGTGGAGGGTAACAAAAAAACGGTAATCAAAACGTGGTCTAGAGCCTCAATGATTACACCAGATTTTGTTGGTCAAACAATTGCAGTACATAACGGACGTCAGTTTGTTCCTGTTTATGTAACTGAAAACATGGTAGGGCACAAATTAGGAGAATTTTCACCAACACGATCTTTTAGAGGTCATGCAGGTGCTAAAAATAAAGGTAAAAAGTAGTAAGCTATGGGAAGTCGTAAAAAACAAATGGCAGACGCTATTAAGGATGCAAAAAAGGAAATCGCTTTTGCAAAACTTAATAACTGTCCTACATCACCGAGAAAAATGCGTTTAGTAGCCGATTTAGTAAGAGGTGAACGCGTAGAAAAAGCGCTTAATATTTTAAAATTTAGCTCAAAAGAAGCATCAGGTCGTTTAGAGACTTTGTTATTGTCTGCCATTGCAAACTGGCAAGCGAAGAACGAAGATGCAAGTATTGAAGATGCTGAATTATTTGTTAAGGAGATCCGTGTAGATGGTGGCTCAATGTTAAAGAGATTGCGTCCAGCACCACAAGGTCGTGCACACAGAATTAGAAAACGTTCAAACCACGTAACAATCGTAGTTGGAGCTAACAATAACACACAAGCTTAAATAGATATGGGACAAAAAACAAATCCAATCGGAAATCGTTTAGGAATTATCAGAGGATGGGAATCTAACTGGTACGGAGGAAACGATTATGGTGATAAACTTGCCGAAGACGATAAGATCAGAAAGTACGTTCATGCACGTCTATCTAAAGCTAGTGTTTCACGAGTAATTATTGAGCGTACGCTTAAACTTGTAACCGTTACTATCACAACGGCTCGTCCTGGGATCATTATTGGTAAAGGCGGTCAAGAGGTAGACAAGTTAAAGGAAGAGCTTAAAAAGATTACTGGTAAAGAAGTTCAAATAAATATATTTGAAATTAAAAGACCGGAACTTGATGCGTTTTTAGTTGCATCTAGTGTGGCTCGTCAAATTGAAAATCGTATCTCATACAGACGTGCGATTAAGATGGCCATTGCTGCAACTATGAGAATGAATGCTGAAGGAATCAAAATTCAAATTAGTGGACGTTTAAACGGAGCTGAAATGGCACGTAGCGAACACTACAAAGAAGGACGTATTCCTTTATCAACCTTTAGAGCCGATATTGACTATGCTTTAGTTGAAGCACACACTACTTATGGTAGATTAGGTGTTAAAGTATGGATCATGAAAGGTGAAGTATATGGTAAAAGAGAACTTTCTCCGCTTGTTGGATTATCTAAAAAGCAAGGAAAAGGTGGACGTGGTGGAAACAGAGATTCAAAACCTCGTCGTAGAAAGTAATCGTTTAAAGAAAAGAAAGAATGTTACAGCCTAAAAGAACAAAATTTCGTAAGCAACAAAAAGGACGTATGAAAGGTAATGCCGGAAGAGGGCATTTACTATCTAGCGGAACCTTTGGTATAAAATCAATGGACACAAGCTTTGTTACAGCACGTCAAATTGAAGCAGCACGTATTGCCGCTACACGTTTCATGAAGAGAGAAGGATCTATCTGGATTAAAATTTTTCCAGACAAGCCTATTACAAAGAAACCTCTTGAAGTACGTATGGGTAAAGGTAAAGGTGCCGTGGAATATTGGGTAGCAGTAGTTAAGCCAGGTCGCGTACTTTTTGAAGTAGGTGGTGTACCACTAGACGTTGCAAAGGAAGCATTACGATTGGCAGCACAGAAATTGCCAGTTAAAACTAAATTTATAATCGCTAGAGATTACGAAGCATAATTTATTTGATACTATGAAACAATCAGAAATTAAAGAATTATCTGTAGCCGAGTTACAAGAGAAACTTGGTGAGACAACAAAGAGTTATTCAGAAATGAAAATGGCTCATGCAATTTCGCCTCTAGAAAATCCAATTCAGTTGCGTTCTGCAAGAAGAACCGTAGCAAGAATTGCGACAGAATTAACCAAAAGAGAATTACAATAATTCTGCAGAAAGATGGAAACAAGAAATTTAAGAAAAGAACGTGTAGGAATTGTTACTAGTAATAAGATGCAGAAATCTATTGTGGTAGCTGAAGTTAAGAAAGTAAAACATCCTATGTATGGAAAATTCGTGTTGAAAACAAAGAAATACGTTGCACACGATGAAACGAACGATTGTAACGTTGGAGATACTGTAAAGATCATGGAAACACGACCTATGAGTAAATCTAAATGTTGGAGATTAGTTGAAATAATTGAAAGAGCGAAGTAATTATGTTACAGACTGAATCAAGATTAAAAGTAGCTGATAACACCGGAGCGAAAGAGGTTTTAACCATTCGTGTACTAGGTGGTACTAAAAGAAGATACGCTTCTGTAGGAGACAAAATAGTTGTTTCCGTTAAAGATGCAACACCTAATGGAAGCATTAAAAAAGGTGCTGTTTCTACTGCAGTTGTCGTACGTACTAAGAAAGAAGTAAGAAGACCAGACGGATCTTATATTAGATTTGATGATAACGCATGTGTTTTATTAAACCCAACGGGTGAAATGAGAGGAACACGTGTATTTGGTCCTGTTGCTAGAGAACTTCGTGATAAACAATTCATGAAAATTGTATCATTAGCACCTGAAGTGCTTTAATGAAAAATAAAATGACAAAGCTTAAAATTAAATCAGGAGATACCGTAAAAGTTAATGCTGGAGACCATAAAGGATCTGAAGGTAAAGTACTAAAGGTATTAATAGATAAGAACAAGGCGATTGTTGAGGGTGTGAACATGGTGAAAAAACATATGAAACCAAGTGCACAAAGTCCTCAAGGAGGAATCGTTGAAAAAGAAGCAGCTATTCATATTTCTAACTTGTCTTTATTAACCGCTAAAGGTGAAGAGACACGTGTAGGATATAGAATGGAAGGCGACAAAAAAGTGAGATTTTCTAAAAAATCAAATGAAGTAATATAGTTATGGGATATACACCGAGACTTAAAGAAGAGTACAACAGCAGAATAATTGCTGCTCTTAAGGATGAATTTGGTTATAACAATGTTATGCAAGTGCCTAAACTACAAAAGATAGTATTATCTAAAGGTGTAGGTGCAGCAGTTGCAGACAAAAAGTTAATTGACCACGCAGTGGAAGAATTAACGACTATAACAGGACAACGTGCAATAGCAACCATCTCTAAAAAGGATGTTGCATCATTTAAATTACGTAAAGGAATGCCAATTGGTGCTAAAGTAACTTTACGTGGTGAGAAAATGTACGAATTTTTAGATCGTTTAGTAACTTCAGCTTTACCACGAGTAAGAGATTTTAATGGTGTTAAAGCAACCGGTTTTGACGGTAGAGGAAACTACAATTTAGGAATTACAGAACAAATTATCTTTCCAGAAATTGACATTGATAAAGTGAATAAAATTTCAGGTATGGATATTACTTTTGTAACCAATGCGGATACTGATAAAGAAGCAAAATCACTATTAACCGAATTAGGATTACCTTTTCAAAAAAATTAAGATATGGCTAAAGAATCAATGAAAGCCCGTGAGGTAAAGAGAGCAAAAACAGTAGCTAAATATGCTGAAAAGCGCAAAGCTTTAAAAGAAGCTGGCGATTATGAAGCACTACAAAGGTTACCAAAAAATGCCTCGCCTGTGCGTCAACATAACCGTTGTAAGCTTACAGGAAGACCTAAAGGTTATATGAGAACATTTGGTATTTCTCGTGTAATGTTTAGAGAAATGGCTAACCAAGGTTTAATACCTGGTGTTAGAAAAGCAAGTTGGTAAAAAATATTAATTGGTTTCAGGTTTAATCCTAAAAAAGATTGAAAACCGTTACCGCAAATTTATAATTATGACTACAGATCCAATCGCGGATTATTTGACACGAATTAGAAATGCTGTGAGTGCAAACCACAGAGTAGTAGAAATACCTGCTTCTAATTTAAAGAAAGAAATCACTAAAATATTATTCGATCAAGGATATATTTTAAGTTACAAGTTTGAAGATTCAGCTGTACAAGGAACTATTAAAATAGCCCTTAAATACAACAAGGAAACTAAAGAACCTGTAATTAAGAAGATTCAAAGAATAAGTAAACCAGGTTTACGTAAGTACGCAAGTTCAAAAGAGCTTCCTAGAATTCTTAATGGTCTTGGTATTGCCATTGTTTCTACATCACATGGTGTAATGACAGGCAAACAAGCACAAAGGGATAATGTAGGAGGTGAAGTACTTTGTTACGTTTACTAATTAAAAAAGACTATAGAACATGTCAAGAATAGGTAATAACCCAGTAGTAATTCCAGCAGGAGTTACAGTTGAAATCAACAATAACGTGGTTACAGTTAAAGGAAAATTAGGTGAATTATCACAAGAATTTTCTGATGTAACAATTAAAGTTGAAGAAGGAAATGTTATAGTTGAGCGTTCTTCTGATAAGAAAAACGAAAAAGCAAAACATGGTCTTTATAGATCACTTATCAATAATATGGTTGAAGGTGTATCTAATGGATGGACAAAAAATTTAGAGTTAGTAGGTGTTGGATATAGAGCAAGTAATCAAGGTCAGAAACTTGATTTAGCTTTAGGTTTTTCTCATAACATAGTATTAGACATTGCTCCAGAAGTAAGTGTTGAAACTATTTCAGATAAAGGTAAAAATCCAATCATTAAATTAACTTCTCATGATAAACAACTTGTTGGTCAAGTAGCTGCTAAAATTCGCGGCTTTAGACCACCTGAGCCTTATAAAGGAAAAGGTGTGAAGTTTGTTGGCGAAGAATTAAGAAGAAAAGCAGGTAAATCAGCTTAATAAGTAAGTTATGGCATTAACAAAGAACGAAAGACGATTAAGAATAAAAAGCAGAGTTCGTAAGGTAGTTTCTGGTACAGAAGCTAGACCAAGATTATCTGTTTTCAGAAGCAATAAAGAAATTTATGCACAAGTTGTAGATGACGTGACTGGTAAAACTATCAGTGCAGCATCTTCAAGAGATAAGGACATTAGTTCTGCAAAAGGTACAAAAGCAGAGGTTGCTACATTAGTAGGAAAATCTGTTGCTGAAAAAGCCCTTAAAGCGGGTGTAGATACTATTTCTTTTGATAGAGGTGGATATTTATATCATGGAAGAGTAAAATCATTAGCAGAAGGTGCTAGAGAAGCAGGACTTAAATTTTAAGAAATTATGTATCAAAAATACAAAAGCGCAGAGCTAGTAAAACCAAGTGGATTAGATCTTAAAGATCGTTTAGTTGGAGTACAGAGAGTTACAAAAGTAACTAAAGGTGGTAGAGCATTCGGATTTTCAGCAATTGTTGTTGTTGGAAATGAAGCAGGTGTCGTTGGTCAAGGATTAGGTAAATCTAAAGATGTGGCTAGTGCAATTGCAAAAGCAATTGAAGATGCTAAGAAAAATTTAGTGCGTATTCCTATTGTAAAAGGAACGTTACCACACGAACAAAAAGGTAAATATGGTGGAGCAAGAGTAAACATTATTCCTGCGGCTCCTGGTACAGGAGTTATTGCTGGTGGAGCTGTGAGAACAGTTTTGGAAGCAGTAGGAGTTCATGATGTATTATCAAAATCTCAAGGTTCATCTAACCCACATAACGTTGTAAAAGCAACTTTTGATGCATTATTGCAATTAAGAGACGCTAAAACAATTGCTCGTGATAGAGGTATTTCTCTTGAAAAAGTATTTAAAGGATAAGAACGATGGCAAAGATAAAAGTAACAAAAGTTAAAAGCGCAATCAATCGTACATTAAGACAAAAAAGAACTTTAGAAGCTCTTGGTCTTAAAAAAATTGGTCAAGTTGTAGAGCACGAAGCCTCACCAAATATCCTTGGTATGGTAGCTAAAGTTTCACATTTAGTTTCTGTTGAAGAAACAAAATAAAATACTGAAAAATGGATTTAAGTAATTTAAAACCTGCAGAAGGTTCAGTTAAAAGTCAAGGTAAAAGAATAGGTAGAGGACAAGGTTCTGGAAAAGGTGGTACGGCAACTCGTGGTCACAAAGGAGCAAAATCTCGTTCTGGTTATTCTAAGAAAATAGGTTTTGAAGGTGGTCAAATGCCACTTCAAAGACGTGTTCCTAAGTTTGGCTTTACGAATATCAATCGCATAGAGCATCAAGGTGTAAACCTAGATACGCTTCAACAATTGGTTGACGATAAGAAAATTAAAGATACAGTAGATTTTGAAACTCTAATGACTCTTGGTCTAATTAACAAGAATGATCTTGTTAAGATTATGGGACGTGGAGAATTAAAAGCAAAATTAAAAGTATCTGCACATAAGTTTACCGCTTCAGCAAAAGCTGCTATAGAAGCTGCAGGAGGTGAAGTAGTAACTTTATAATCTAATTTAAGCGCATGAAATTTATTGAGACATTAAAAAATGTTTGGAAAATAGAAGAATTAAGAAACAGAATTATTGTTACATTAGGTCTTTTATTAGTTTATCGTTTTGGTGCACAGGTTGTATTACCTGGTATTGATGCGGCGCAATTAGAAGGTTTACAAGGTAGTACTGAAGACGGTTTATTAGGTTTATTAAATGCTTTTACAGGAGGTGCGTTTGCAAATGCTTCTGTTTTTGCATTGGGTATTATGCCTTATATCTCGGCTTCTATTGTAGTTCAGTTAATGGGAATTGCTATTCCGTATTTGCAAAAATTACAAAAAGAAGGTGCTAGTGGACAAAAGAAAATTAATCAAATAACACGATGGTTAACCATTGCTATTTGTTTGGTTCAAGCTCCAGGATATTTAGCAAGTTTACCAGCTTTAGGAATTCCACCATCGGCATTCTTATTAGGTCAAGGCGGTTTGTTTTATTTCTCATCTGTTATCATTTTAGTAACTGGTTGTATCTTCGCGATGTGGTTAGGTGAAAAAATTACGGATAAAGGAATTGGTAATGGTATTTCATTATTAATTATGGTGGGTATTATTGCTACATTACCTAAAAACTTTTTGCTAAACGCATCTTCAAGATTAGAATCAAACAGTGTTATGCTAATTCTTTTTGAATTGGTAATCTGGTTGCTAATTATTTTGGCTTCAATCATGCTGGTCATGGGAGTTAGAAAAATTGCGGTACAATACGCAAGAAGAACGGCTTCTGGTGGTTATGAGAAAAACGTATTTGGATCTAGACAGTATATTCCTTTAAAGCTTAATGCTTCAGGAGTTATGCCAATTATATTTGCACAAGCTATTATGTTCGTACCAAGTTTAATTGGTGGATCATCCTTCTTGAAAGATACGGCAACTGGACAATGGATGGCAACTAACTTTGCAGACATATTTGGTTTCTGGTATAATTTAGTATTTGCATTATTAATTATAGTATTTACATATTTTTATACGGCAATTACAGTACCTACCAATAAAATGGCAGATGACTTAAAGCGTAGTGGTGGTTTTATTCCAGGCATCCGTCCAGGAACAGAAACATCTGAATATTTAGATAAAGTTATGTCGCAAATAACCTTACCTGGCTCTATCTTTTTAGCACTTATTGCTGTGTTCCCGGCGATTATCGTTAAACTTATGAGTGTACAATCTGGATGGGCATTGTTTTTCGGTGGAACCTCACTTTTAATTATGGTGGGTGTGGCTATTGATACAATGCAACAAGTAAATTCATACTTGTTAAACAGACATTATGATGGCTTGATGAAAACAGGTAAAAATAGAAAAGCAGTAGCTCAATAATTATACCATGGCAAAACAGGCAGCAATTGAACAAGACGGAACAATTATAGAAGCATTATCAAATGCTATGTTTCGTGTTGAATTAGAAAACGGTCACATTGTGACAGCACATATTTCTGGTAAAATGCGTATGCATTACATTAAGTTGTTACCAGGGGATAAAGTGAAATTAGAAATGAGTCCTTACGATTTAACGAAGGCTCGAATAACTTATAGATACTAATAAAAAGGAACAGATGAAAGTAAGAGCATCAGTTAAAAAGAGAAGTGCAGACTGTAAAATCGTCCGCAGAAAGGGTAGACTTTACGTGATTAACAAAAAGAATCCTAGATTCAAACAAAGACAAGGATAATTATGGCAAGAATTGCAGGTGTAGACATACCAAAAAACAAAAGAGGTGTTATCTCGCTTACGTATATCTATGGAATAGGTAGAAGTAGAGCAAAAGAAATTTTAGCACAAGCTAAAGTTGAAGAAAGTACTAAAGTTCAAGATTGGACGGACGACGAAATTGGAAACATTCGTGAATCTGTTGGATCGTTCACTATTGAAGGTGAATTACGTTCTGAAACACAATTAAACATTAAGCGATTAATGGATATTGGATGTTACAGAGGTATTCGTCATAGATCTGGACTTCCATTACGTGGTCAACGTACTAAGAACAACTCTAGAACTAGAAAAGGTAGAAGAAAAACTGTTGCTAACAAAAAAATGGCAACTAAATAATAAATAGACATTAGTCATTAGAGTTTAGCCGTTAGATGAATCTGTTTGAAATAGCAATGTTTAGGATTCTAACAACTAAAAACTAACAACTAGAAACTATAATCATATGGCAAAGTCAAGTACAAAAAAACGTAAAGTAATCGTAGACGCAGTTGGTGAAGCTCACATAACGGCTTCATTTAACAATATCATTGTATCTCTTACCAACAAAAAAGGCGATGTAATTTCATGGTCATCAGCTGGTAAAATGGGATTCCGTGGATCTAAAAAGAACACACCATATGCTGCACAATTAGCTGCTGAAGACGCTGCTGCTGTAGCAACAGAAGCTGGCTTAAAGAAAGTGAAAGTGTATGTTAAAGGTCCAGGTAATGGTAGAGAATCTGCTATTAGATCAATTCATAACGCAGGTATAGAAGTAACAGAAATTATAGACGTTACGCCATTACCGCATAATGGATGTCGTCCTCCTAAAAGAAGACGCGTATAATTTACAGATAGTATATTATTTGACATCAACTATATTTTTATAGTTGATGTCAATATTTATATGTAAATTTGCAAACTGAAAAAAATAAATTTTAACAAGTATCAACGAGAGACTAACGATTATCGAAGGATAAGATTAAGACCTTAATTCATAATCACTCTCATAACAAATTTAATTATGGCAAGATATACTGGTCCTAAAACAAAAATAGCTCGTAAGTTTGGCGAAGCTATCTTCGGAGAAGATAAATCTTTTGAAAAAAGAAATTACCCTCCAGGTCAACACGGAGCTAATAAGCGTCGTGGAAAAAAATCTGAATACGCAATCCAATTAATGGAGAAGCAAAAAGCAAAATACACCTATGGTATTTTAGAAAAGCAATTCAGAAATATGTTTAAGAAAGCAACAGCAGCACCTGGAATTACAGGTGAGGTGTTGTTACAATTATGTGAATCACGTCTAGATAACGTTGTTTTCAGAATGGGAATTTCTCCTTCTAGAAGTGGTGCTAGACAATTAGTGTCTCACAGACATATTACGGTTAACGGTGAAATAGTAAACATTCCATCTTACCAACTTAAAGCTGGTGATGTTGTTGCTGTTAGAGAAAAATCAAAATCACTTGAAGCCATCACTAACTCATTAGCAAATTCAAGTAACGTTTACGAATGGATTACTTGGAATAATTCTACATCAGAAGGAACGTATGTATCGGTTCCTGCAAGAATTCAAATTCCAGAAAATATCAACGAGCAATTCATCGTCGAACTATATTCTAAATAATAATTAACATATTGGTATTTAGCCAAAGGATTTATTAGTCTTCTTCATACTTTTAAATCGCGCAACTGAATAACAATTAAAACGAAGAACAATATGGCAGTATTTAATTTCCAAAAACCTGATAAAGTAATCATGATCGATTCAACTGATTTCGAAGGTAAATTCGAATTCAGACCTTTAGAACCAGGTTATGGTTTAACAGTAGGAAATGCTTTACGAAGAGTTTTATTATCCTCTTTAGAAGGTTTTGCAATTACATCCGTTAGAATTGAAGGCGTAGATCACGAATTCTCAACAATAGCAGGTGTGGTTGAAGACGTTACAGAAATTATTTTAAATTTAAAACAAGTCCGTTTTAAAAGACAAATTGAAGATGTAGATAACGAATCTGTTTCTATTTCAATTTCTGGTCAAGATCAAATTAAAGCAGGCGATTTTCAAAAGTTTATTTCAGGGTTCCAAGTATTAAATTCAGAATTAGTAATCTGTAATTTAGATCCTAAAGTAAACATCAACATGGAAATTACCATAGAAAAAGGTAGAGGATACGTACCTGCTGAAGAAAATAAAAAAGCTTCTGCACCAATTGGTACTATTTTTACAGATTCTATTTACACACCAATCAAAAATGTTAAGTATAGCATTGAAAATTTCCGTGTAGAGCAAAAAACAGATTACGAAAAATTAGTTTTCGAAATCATTACTGATGGTTCAATTAGCCCACAAGATGCGTTAACTGAAGCTGCTAAAACACTTATTCACCACTTCATGTTATTCTCCGATGAGCGTATTACATTAGAAGCTGATGAAATTGCACAGACTGAAACATATGATGAAGAATCACTTCATATGAGACAATTATTGAAAACCAAATTGGTTGATATGGACTTGTCAGTACGTGCATTAAATTGTTTAAAAGCTGCTGAAGTTGATACTTTAGGCGACTTGGTATCATTCAACAAAAACGATTTAATGAAGTTCCGTAACTTCGGTAAAAAATCTTTAACAGAGCTAGAAGAGCTTGTAAACGTTAAAGGACTTAATTTCGGAATGGATTTATCGAAATACAAATTAGATAAAGATTAATTAATCATATTTTGCTCCTCGATGTCGAGTTTAGTAGCAAGATGATAAAACAAATGTCATGAGACACGGAAAAAAAGTAAACCACTTAAGCAGAAAAACTGCACACAGAAAGTCAATGTTAGCTAATATGGCTTGTTCATTAATTGAACATAAGCGTATTAACACAACAGTTGCTAAAGCAAAAGCCTTAAAGCAATTTGTTGAGCCAATGATTACAAAATCTAAAGAAGATACGACTCACAACAGACGTATTGTTATGGCTAGATTGAGACAAAAAGAGGCAGTTGCTGAATTATTCAGAGATGTAGCACCAAAAATTGCTGATCGTCCAGGTGGTTATACACGTATTATCAAATTAGGTAATCGTTTAGGAGATAACGCTGATATGGCTATGATAGAGTTAGTTGATTATAACGAAATCTACAATGCTGATAAAGCAACTAAGAAAACAACACGTAGAAGTAGAAGAAGTGGTTCTAAAACAGCAGCTGCACCTGCTACAGAAACTAAAGCTTCAAACGAGGAAGAGGAATAGAATTTTTTTTATTTTCTTACATAAACCAAAGGGTAACATAAAATGTTACCCTTTTTTTTGTTGAGCACTTTAAGGTTTTAGTTTCAAATTTTATTATCAAATGAAATTTAAGCCTAATTATAAAATTAAATAGAGCTACGGATTCTTTCATATGCTTTATGTATGTAAGTTTTTTCATTTTAACTAGTATCAGGAAATTCAGTGCAGTATTACGACTATCTAAAACTCTAAATAATTTAGTCACTAAATGCTTTAAAATATCCTTTTTTTTATGCAATTTTGCAAAACCTTTTTTTAGAAATGAAATATAATAAAAGAGAAAAAGCTATAGTTCTATTAGCAGACGGAACAATCTTTCACGGAAAATCTATCGGTAAAAAAGGAACTGCTTTTGGCGAAGTGTGTTTCAATACAGGAACAACCGGTTATCAAGAAATTTTTACAGATCCATCTTATTTTGGACAGTTAATGGTTGCCACCAATGCGCATATTGGTAACTATGGAACCCATGCAGACGAAATGGAATCTGAATCCGTTAAAATATCGGGACTTATTTGTAAAAATTTTAGCTACAATTATTCAAGACCTTCCGCAGAAGGAAGTTTAGAACAATTTTTTGAAAAACATAATGTATTAGCTATTTCAGATGTGGACACACGTGCACTTGTTAGCTATATAAGAGATAATGGTGCTATGAATGCTCTTATTTCTACAGATGTTGAAAATATTGAGGCTTTAAAAAAACAATTGGCAGATGTTCCAAATATGGATGGCCTTGAGTTAGCGTCTAAAGTATCTACCAAAGAACCCTATTTTTATGGTGATGAAAATGCAACGTATAGAATAGCCGCTTTAGACATTGGGATAAAAAAGAATATCTTAAGAAATCTAGCCAAACGAGATGCTTATATAAAAGTATTTCCTTTCAATGCTAAATTTGAAGATTTAGAAGCCTTTCAACCACATGGCTATTTCCTATCCAATGGTCCTGGTGATCCTGAACCACTTGTGGATGCACAAACTTTAGCTAAAGAAATTATAAAGCGTAATTTACCATTATTTGGTATTTGTTTAGGGCATCAAGTTATTGCATTGGCTAATGGAATTTCAACCTATAAAATGCATAATGGTCATCGTGGAATAAATCATCCAGTTAAAAATTTAATTACCACAAAAGGTGAAATCACATCGCAAAATCATGGTTTTGCAATTAATAAAGAAGAAACAGAACAGCATCCAGACATTGAAATTACCCATGTACATTTAAATGATAATACGGTTGCCGGTATTAAAATGAAAACTAAAAATTGTTTTTCAGTGCAGTATCATCCAGAAGCAAGTCCTGGACCGCATGATGCCTCCTATCTATTCGACCAATTTATTGAAAACATCAAAAACGCATAATCCTAAAACCTCAAGGAACTATCTAATTCTTTGAGGTTTATTTATTATAAATATAATAGTATAAATTGGCAGTTTCCGTGTATCAAAGTAAACCATAAATGTAAACTGCTAAATAGTAAACTTAAAATTAATCTTATGAGCATAATTATAGACATTCACGCCAGACAAATTTTAGATTCACGTGGTAATCCAACTATAGAAGTAGATGTTACTACAGAAAACGGTTTTTTAGGGCGCGCAGCTGTCCCTTCCGGTGCTTCCACTGGCGAACATGAAGCTGTTGAATTACGCGATGGTGGAACCGCTTACATGGGAAAAGGTGTGACTAAAGCTATTAAAAATGTCAATACCATTATTGCGCAAGAATTACTAGGTACATCTGTATTTGAACAAAATACGATAGACCAAGTCATGATGGAATTAGATGGTACACCCAATAAATCAAAATTAGGAGCCAATGCCATTTTGGGTGTTTCTCTGGCTGCCGCAAAAGCCGCTGCCAATGAGTTGGGTTTACCATTATACCGTTATGTAGGTGGTGTATCAGCCAATACACTTCCCGTACCAATGATGAATATCATTAATGGCGGTTCGCATAGTGATGCTCCTATTGCATTCCAAGAATTTATGGTAATGCCCGTTAAAGCAAAAAATTTCACTCATGCCATGCAAATGGGAACCGAAATTTTCCATCACCTTAAAAAGGTGTTGCATGATCGTGGATTAAGTACAGCCGTTGGTGATGAAGGTGGTTTTGCTCCTAATTTGGGAGGCGGAACAGAGGATGCTTTGGATACCATTAAAAAAGCAGTAGATAACGCAGGTTATAAACTAGGCGATGATGTAATGATTGCTTTGGATTGTGCTGCTGCCGAATTTTATGTGAACGGAAATTACGATTACACAAAATTTGAAGGCACCAAAGGTCAAGTGAAAACCAGCAAAGAACAAGCTGATTATATCGCAGAATTATGTCGTAAATATCCGATTATCTCTGTAGAAGATGCTATGGATGAAAACGATTGGGACGGTTGGAAATATTTAACCGAATTAATTGGTGATAACGTACAATTAGTGGGCGATGATTTGTTTGTAACTAATGTGGAGCGTTTATCTAAAGGAATTGATTCCCAAACCGCAAATTCCATTCTAATTAAAGTTAACCAAATTGGGACGTTAACAGAAACCATTGCAGCCGTAAATATGGCACATAATGCAGGTTATACATCCGTTATGTCTCACCGTTCTGGTGAAACTGAAGATTATACCATTGCGGATTTAGCAGTAGCTTTAAATTGTGGACAAATTAAAACAGGTTCGGCATCTCGTAGTGATCGTATGGCAAAATACAACCAGTTATTACGTATTGAGGAAGAATTAGGCGATACAGCTTACTTTCCAAAAGGCAAAGCCTTTAAAGTTAAAAGGTAAGCGCCAATCTACTTTATAAAACATAATAATAAATAGCGATTGTTAGACTCCTAATAATCGCTATTTTTTTGTATCAGTTTTGCCAATATCTTTATTGATAAAACCTTGTTAATTGACTTTAAAAATAGGGAGATATTTCGTATTTTCGTATTCCCGAAAGAATTCAAATAAACATTATAATAATTAAATAGATATATGGCAAACACAGCTACTTTAGAAATTAATGGCGAGAAGCACGAATTTCCTTTAATTAAAGGAACAGAAAATGAAGTTGGAATCGATATTAAAAATTTAAGAAGTGCAACCAATGGCGTTGTAACTTTAGATCCAGGCTATAAAAACACAGGTTCTTGCGAAAGCGCAATTACGTTTTTAGATGGTGAAAAAGGAATTTTAAGGTACCGTGGTTATTCTATTGAAGAGCTAGCTGAAAAAGCTGATTTTTTAGAGGTTGCTTACTTATTAATTTTTGGTGAATTACCAACGCAAGCCCAGTTAGATAAATTCCATACGGATATCAAAGCACAGTCTGTTGTAGATGAAGATGTTCGCAAAATAGTAGATGCATTTCCAAAATCAGCACATCCAATGGGTGTTATTGCATCGTTAACTAGTGCGTTAACGGCTTTCAACCCATCTTCTGTAAATGTGAATTCCGAAGAGGATATGTACAAGGCTATTGTAAAAATATTGGGTAAATTCCCGGTATTAGTAGCGTGGACGTTTAGAAAGAAAAATGGCTTGCCATTAGACTATGGCGACAAAAATTTAGGCTATGTTGAAAACATCTTAAAAATGATGTTTAAGCAACCTAATGAAGAATATAAATTTAATCCTGTTGTAATTAATGCGTTGGATAAGTTATTGATTCTTCATGCCGATCATGAGCAAAACTGTTCCACTTCAACCGTAAGAATTGCAGGTTCATCTCATGTTGGATTATTTGCATCTCTTTCTACGGGTATTTCGGCACTTTGGGGACCTCTTCATGGAGGTGCTAATCAAGCTGTATTGGAAATGCTTGAAGCTATTAATGCCGATGGTGGAGACACAGCAAAATACATGGCGAAAGCTAAAGATAAAGAAGATCCATTCAGATTAATGGGCTTCGGACATCGTGTTTATAAGAATTTCGATCCACGAGCTAAAATCATTAAAAAAGCAGCAGACGAAATTTTAAGCGATTTAGGGGTTGAAGATCCTATTCTAAATATTGCAAAAGCATTGGAGCAAGAAGCGCTACAAGATCCGTATTTTGTAGATCGTAAGTTATATCCAAATGTCGATTTCTACTCGGGAATTATTTATAGAGCTATGGGTATTCCAACCGATATGTTTACAGTAATGTTTGCTTTAGGTCGTTTACCAGGATGGATTTCGCAATGGAAAGAAATGCGTTTGAATAATGAGCCAATTGGTCGTCCACGTCAGATTTATGTAGGCGAAACCTTAAGACCATTTAAGACTATTGATAAAAGATAATATTTTATATACCATACAAAAGCTTCATTTTTATTAATGAAGCTTTTTTATATTTATGCTATGCTAAAATTAAACGTTAAAAACGAAACATCTAGATTACGTGCCGTTGTATTAGGTACAGCCATTAGTAATGGTCCAACACCAACTGAAGATGAAGCTTATGATCCAAAATCATTGGAGCACATAAAAGCAGGAACCTACCCTATAGAAGCGGATATGGTTAAAGAAATGCAAGCCGTGGCTGATGTTTTTGAGAAGTATAATGTTAAAGTTTACAGACCAGAACTAATAGAAGACTGCAATCAGATTTTTACACGCGATATAGCCTTTGTTATTGATGATGTATTTGTAAAAGCTAATATACTACCTAATCGTGAAGAGGAGTTGGAAGCTGTTCAATATATTATTGATCAGATAGACCCGAAAAAAGTAGTTCGCCCGCCTGAAGATGTTCATATTGAAGGTGGTGATGTCATGCTTTGGAATGATTATATTTTTGTTGGAACCTATAAGGGGAGTGATTATAAAAACTATATCACGGCCAGAACCAATATGGCAGGTGTTCAATATATAAAGGATTTATTTCCGAATAAAATTGTTAAGGAATTCGATTTGGTGAAATCTAAAATAGAACCTCGTGATAACGCACTTCATTTGGATTGCTGCTTTCAACCGGTTGGAAAAAATAAAGGCATTATTTATAAAAGTGGTTTCCGTGAGGAAAGCGATTATATGTATTTGGTAGATTTATTTGGAAAAGAAAACCTATTTCATATTACGCGAGATGAAATGTATAATATGAATAGTAATGTATTTTCTATTTCAGAAGATGTTGTGATCTCCGAAAAGAATTTTACCCGCTTAAACACATGGTTACGTAGCAATGGTATAACCGTTGAAGAAGTTCCTTATGCCGAAATAGCAAAGCAGGAAGGCTTGTTGCGCTGCAGTACGATGCCTTTAATTCGTGATTAATGTATGCTTAGTTAATAATAATTTTTTTGGTTGTTTTTTGAGAATCATTTTCAATAACGGCTAAATATAAACCACGAGCTAGATGTGATAAATCTACAACGTTATTACTGGTATGGAATTGGGTAGCAAAAACGCTTTTTCCAATCATATTATAGATTGTTAGAGTCGTATTTTTGCCTAAAGCATTTGTTAGTTGAATATTTAAATTTCCAGATGTTGGGTTTGGGAATACGCTAATATCACCATTTATATTATGTGTTTCCATACTTAATGGATTGGTAGAAACTGCAAATTCTAAAGCCGCGCCAAGAGCACCTTTTGTAACTTGAAACAGATAATTGGGATCCATATTTGCTAGTAAATCGTTGGCTGTATGTGAGTACGGTGTTTCATTTTTTTCATATAAACCCGTTATTATTTCGCCGTTGTTTTCAAAAGGCACATAATCGGAACCATAGGCATAAGAAATTTCCGTATTTAAAGTCGAGTAGAGTTCTATGCAGGTAGCCAAAGTTTGCGTTACAGCAGAGGAAGCCGCATTGTTTCCTGACGGATTACTGCGGTCTTCTTCGCAAACAATTGTCGAATTACTAGCGCCATTTGTACCGCCAACTTGGTCAATATTAAGCACTAATTTAATATCTAAATTTTCAGGGTTAACTGTATTGTTAACATAATAATTACTGCCTAATAGACCTAGTTCTTCGCCACTGAAGTGAATAAATTTTATAGAATATTCGGTATCTACATTGGCAAAAAGTCGCGCCATTTCTAATAGTAAAACAGTTCCAGAGCCATTATCATTCGTTCCAGGACCATTAATAGTATCGTAATGTGCATCAATTATAACATAAGTATTGGGATATAGACTTCCTGTTTTAGTAACAATTACATTATAAGTTGTATTTCCTGAAACTGAAAATGCTTGCTCCTCAATAGCGGTATAACCTAAATTTTGATAACGATCTACGAGCCAATTTTTAGTGTTGTTTAATGGGGTAGAGCCTAATTCTTTAATACCAAAACCTTCAAAGGTTGTTAAATCTGCTAAAATGTTTGCGGCCGAAACGTTGTTTACAACACTGCCATAAAACGAATTATAGCTTTGTGCTGATGTGTTTTTTGGGTAAACGAAAAGTAATAATAAGGTAAATGTTAGGTAAGATAATTTCATAATTGGGGTTTAAAATGCTAAAATAGTTCAAATTTTAACAAAGAAGGAAAAATGAAGCATTTACTTTACTTGGCATGTTATCTGAACACTTGCCGTGGTTCCCACCCGGAAGGTTCCAAAATCTTCACCAATATTATAATCAAAACGGTTAATTTCAAGAGCACCTTGAAAGGTGTTGTTTATAAAGGTAAAAGGAATTGTTACTTGTTTGGTAACACCATGAATGGTTAGTGCGCCTGTAGTGGCGTAGCCAGAATCTGTTTTTATAACGGAAGTAGACTTATAACAGATAGTTGGATAGGTGTCTACTTCAAAAAAATCGTCAGAACGCAAATGAGTATCACGTTTATTATTGTCTGTATCAATGGATTTAGCATCCACACAAATGTCAAAATTGGCACTGTTTAAATTGGATTTATCAAAGTTAAAATCACCTTTCATACCAGTAAACGTGCCTTTTACATTAAAAATTCCACCACCAGTAATTTTAAAATTCACTTCAGATTTGTTCGTGATAATGGTTTGGGCCTGTGCTTGCATGCTAGCTACACAAACCAATAGGATGAGCACAGCGGTCTTAATAGTTTTCATAGTGAAATAATTTTATATGGAATAAGGGGTTGTTACAACCCGTTCATTTCTTTAAAAATAAGAAAAAGGAATTACAATTAATGCTATTTGTAGGAATGTATAGCAGTACCACACATTATTTAAGTGGGGATTGTAATGAATAGGGGATGTGGTGACCTGATTTTTATTTGTTTTATGCTTGTGTTGCGCTTTCGTTATTTTTGTATTTTGGGTTTAATTTTTTTTAGTAATGTTTCATTTTCAAGAAGCATTTTTTTAGAGTTTAATTCCATTTGATAGTGATTGTCACGATTGGTTTTTAATACGCGAAACAATTCGTCATTATCGAAAATGGAATCCAAAGCATAAGGAACAAGAATTTCACCTAATACCCAATAATCAGCTTTTTTCTGTATGATGGGTAATAATGCATCATACCATTCTTGAAACAAGTCGTTACCATCAGTTTCTAAATCAGGAACACTTCTACCATAATATTTGGCAATGCCGTACCGGATATCTTTATCCTGTATTAATCCAATTCCATTGGATATTAAAACCTCATAAGGTGTTGTAACAAATTTGGGCCGTTGGCCAACTAATGCTTTACCTAGATAGACTTGTAGGCTATCGTTTGAAAAACGGCCTCTATGTTTAAATTCTAAATTCAAGGAATCTATAAATCTTATTACTTCGCGTTCTTGGGTATTAATTTCAATGAGCTGTTGTTGGTCAGATTTAAGACCTTGAAATATTTCGGACAAGGCTACTTTTTCCTTTATCCGGTTATCTTTTTGTGTGTTCCAATTGTTTATGGCTAACGCAATTAAAATACCAATAACCACAAGAATAATTTCGCCAATAGCATAAATTAGGTATTTGCTGAATTTATTTTCCTTCAGCATAGTATGACGTATTCTTTTAAAAAATTTTATCATTTGGTTTTTGGTTGGTCATAATGAGAGCCCAAGGTTTTATGTATGAAAAATACGTACTTGCATCAGCAAATTTCCGAAACAAAAATGGGAAGAAAGCCAACGCGCACTTTCCTTTTTGTTACCTACTAAAATAAGCATTTTTTATTTAGAGTGTTAGCAGTAGATGCTTCTCATGGTTGAGCTTGATTTATTTTAAAATTTAAAGTAGGATACTTTCTTCTTAGAAATAAATTAGAAGTTTTTATTTGTTTTATACGTGTGTTGCCCACAGTACTTATTCTTTCCAATTTTTAAGTCGGTCGAGATATAGATAACTTTCTACAAATTCTCTATGTTCAGGACTGGTCATTTTTTCCACTAAATTCAATGCAGAAATATAACTCGCTAAATTTCCATTTGAGGAAAGAAATTTTCCATCCTCAACAAAAGTTACCAAACTATCGTCCTGAACTTTTAAGTTTGGATAATCTTTCTGTAATTGTTCGCCACCACCAATCCAAGTAACAATTTTGTGTCCGTCCGCAATTCCCGATTTTCCGATTAGTTGTGCTCCTGCACAATTGCTCACAGTATATTTTGTTTCCTTATTTCTCTCTTTTATGAAATTTAAGATTTTTTCGTTGTGAACTTGCGCATACATATCATAAGCACTTGGTACAAAAAGTGCGGTCAGTTTTGGACAATTCTCAAAAGTATAATCAGGAACGAAATGCATTCCTTCTTCCGTTGTTATTGGATTTTCAGTTTCTGCTATTGAAATAACGTTAAAAAGTTGTTTTCCATCTTCGGTAGGTTTTGCAAAAACATCAGATGTTGCAATTACTTCACTTTGTAAAACTCCGTTATACATCAAAAGTCCGATTGTCGGCAACTCTGGATTAAAGGGTTTTAGATGTTTTGTCAGCGTATCCGTTTTCAATTCTGTTTTTGTGAACTCGGGATTTTCTACTTTCGTTTTTGATTTGTCTGTGTTACAACTCGTTAAAATAGTCGCAAAAATCATTAATAAAATTCCATTTTTTTTCATTACTCTCTAATTTTATTATCACTTATTTTTCTAAAATACCCTTTTCGACACTTTCATTAATAAGGTCTTCGGCAAATTTCCATAGTTCGGTTGAGCCGTTTTTAATTACTTTTTTCTTATCATAAACAGTTTGATATTTAACTCCAAATTCTTTCCAAGTTCCACCATCATTTGATGTATTCTGTAACAAAGGTTCAAGTCTATCCATAGTCCTTGCAAATTTCGCTTCATTGGATATTCCTTCTTCAAATTCAGTCCAAATTTTGATAAATTCCTCTGCTTGCTCTTTTGGTAAAAGTCCAAAAATCCGTTGGGCTGATTTTAATTCTTCTTCAGTATTTTCGTGGTTTTTATTTTGGTCGTAAATAAACGTGTCGCCTGCATCTATTTCAACTATATCGTGAATTAAGACCATTTTGATGACCTTTAATAAGTCAATTTCATAATCAGAATGTTCGCTTAAAACAATTGCCATCATTGCTAAATGCCAACTATGTTCTGCATCATTTTCGCGTCTGTCACTATTAAATAATTTTGTCCGTCTTTGAATATATTTTATTTTATCAATTTCTTTTATAAAATCAATTTGCTTTAATAATTTCTCGGTTTTCATTTTTAGATTTCTGTTTTTTTGTATTGTGGGCAACGTGTATGAAAAGTGCGTGTTTGTGTCAGAGGATTTTCGGAACGAAAATCGGAAGAAAGCAAACACGCACTTTCCTTTTGGTTAAGCACTAAAACAAGCATTTTTTATACACAGTTTTTTTTAATAATATTCTAAATCAAATGTAATTGTATTCCCAGAAGTGTCTCCAAAGACATTGGTTGGATAATCATCACTGTCATAAGTATAAGTGTATGTTGTAGTTTCTGCTCCTGTTTTAGAAATTGAAGCTATGTTGTTCTTTAAAAAAGGAAAACTATAACCTTCAAATCCGCTTATATATATTCCTTCAAATTCCCAAAAGAATTCTATGAAACGCTCAATGTATATAGATTCTAATTGTCCATAAAAAGGATTTACTTTATTGTCATAAGTCAAAGTGTATTCAAGCAAAAGGTTGTCAGAGTTATCATAGGATTTAGCTGTTGTCATATTTCCATTCGAATCATACTCGAAATTTGTATATTGATTACTTTCAGTTAATTTAATAATTAATCCATTGGGATTTAATTCTAAATCAGCTGACGAACCTGCATTGCCTTCAATCATTCCAGTAACAGTTACTATGTTGTTATTGTATTCTAAATTTACACTTTCATTATTTGCTGTGTAGCTGGATAGTTTTCCATTAGCATCGTAAGAGTATGCGTAATTGTCGCTGTAAGTTGATGAACCACTCTCTTGATAATTCCATTCCGTTATTTTATTTGTAGAGTTATAAGTGAAGTCAGAAACATATATAAAGCTGTTATAAACTCCAGTCAAACTAGAAAGTAAATCGTTTCCATCGTAAATATAATCAACTTTTCTAGTGTCGGATATTTTTTCTGTTTTAACGAGTTTGATTGTTTCTTCTGGTTCTGGTTCAGGTTCTTGTGTTACAGGGTTATCATCAGATGAACAAGAAAATAATACAATGTTTAGTAAAATTAGGGCTAAAAATAATTTGTTTTTTTTCATAAAGTTTGGTTTTTCAAATGTTTGCTAACGTTTAGTATAACCACAGTTACGGGTAAATTTACGAGGCTTTTCGGTTAAGCACGGTAGTTAGCAATTCCGAGTGGATTCGGACGTAGTCGAATCCGCCGTAATTGCGGTTATACATTGTTGGCATTAGTTTTTTATTCCGTTTATAAATTTTTCCAATTCTGCTTGATTCAATCGGTTTTTTTCATCGTCCACAATGTAAAAAGTCAGAACGTAATCTTTAATTTCAATTGTCAATATTTTTAAATTCGAAAGTTTGTTTTCCGAACCATTATTTGTTTTGTATTCAAATCGATAAGTTTCCGAAATTGCTCCATTCAGTCCGTTTGTTACAATTCGTTTTGCATTCAGTCTTCGGTCATTTTTGGATTCCGCTAAATATGAAGTCCACATTAACTCAAACTTATTTATACTTCTAATATTCAGATTGTTTTTTCCTTTTAATGCTCGAACATCGAAAAGATAACAAGCGATAATCGGTCTTTTCTTTTCGATATTTTCCAGAATAAAAATCGGTTCGAAAATTGCGTCTGCAAAATTTTCTCTGTCTTTTTTATTAAGTTCTGAATTTTCAGGAAATTGGTATTCAGCTTTGAATTTTTTGAAAGTTTCTTTTTCGGCAATCACAAAGTTTTCGATTAGGTCAATCGAAATTCCAATATCTTTTATTTTAATCGAATCATTTGAAATTTCAACTTGTGGTTCGAAATTCAATTTTCGACTTGTAATTTCTTTCGTTAAGTTCATTTTTCAAATTAATGCCAACGGTATCGGCTATGAGTAGTTGCGTGGTTTAGCACGAAACTTTGCAAGTACGTACCAAACTGAAAATCCGCGAGGATTTTCAGAATTAGGCGAGAACAAGCAATTACTTATAGCCATTGTTGTGTGCAGTTATTTTATCCAAATTGATAAGTCCATAGTCTCACCAGTTCTTCGTCTATAATTCGCGTGTGCAATAGCAATTCCCACGTGAGATAATTCAAATTGATTAAAATAAGAGTCTTTCCAAACATTAAAAACTTTTTCCATTTTAGGATTAAAAGCAATTAACTTATCCTTAATCTCCTTTTGTGAAAAAGTTGTTTTGTTGAAAAATGCTTTCAACTTATTCTTTTGTTCATCTTCAAACCCTCTTTCGGTTATTCGTTGGTCAAGAGTTTGGTCATCAAATACCCCTAATTGAAGTTTTGTAATATCGTGGAAACAAGGAATTATAAGACCTTGAACATTTGGTTTGTTTTCTTCAAACTCCTTATCAAATTCCTCCATCGTAAATCCTTTTGAAAAAAAGCCTTTATAAGTTTCTCTTAAATTGCTCTCAAGTTGTCCGTAATTACCAGTTCTAATATGTCCACATCTCAAATATTCTAAATAATTATAATGTTCTTTATCAATAATTAAGTTGTCAACGAACGGGAAAATATATTGAATTAAATAATTTTGAAAGTCGTTATAATTCCTCAAAACCATTCTTCGAGTTCTTGTTAATAGAAAAATTAAAGTTAATGTGTCCAACTGTTCTACAGTTAATTTCGATGCTATAGTCAATGATTCATCCAGAACGATTTGAAGCATATTTCTTTTAGAGACATTTGCACGGTCTACAATTATATCTGCCAATAAATCTCCTAAATCTTTATCTCCACTTTTGGCATATTCCTTTTGTGCTGTAAATAAAGCATCTTGCATTGCTGGTTGCTCAAATTCTTTCAAAGATTCTGGATGCTTATCGTTTAGAGTTTTTAAAATATTTTCTGTTATCTCTTCTGCTCTTTCTGCTGCAATTTGAGCGGCTTCGTTTTTTAAATGAATAAAGTTCGTTTTAAAAACATCTAATGCTATTTCTTTAGCATCAGTATAAGTTATGCCGGTATTGTAAACATTAACATTTTCTGCTTGAATGTTGGAAGAACCATCGCCTCCTTCTTGTTTTTTGTTTTTATCGCTTATCATTTATTAGTAATGTTAATGTCTCCTTTGGATTGATAGTTTTTTGAGTTTTTTCCTCCTTTTTGTTTTAAAACTGTTTTTTCTGCTGAATTTTTATTACTTGATATTTGGGCAATTAAAGCTCCGACAAGTCCAATTGAAGTGACTAATGGTTCCCAAGTTGCATCAACCATTAACCATATCAAAGCTGCAAGAAGTCCAGCAATATTTAATATTAATAGTGTCTTTTTCATTTTGTTCTAATTGCACACAACGGTCTCGTATAACCGTCAGTTACGGGTTAAATTAGCGTTTAGTTTCGGTTTAGCACAGGCTTTAGCAATTCCGAGTGGATTCGGACGTAGTCGAATCCGCCGTAATTGCGGTTATATATTGTTGCCAGTAGTTTTTTATAATCCATATTCTTTTAAAGTCCCAATTCTATCTTTTTCTTCTTGAGTCATTTCTCTAACAACTTTTTGAGATACGGCAACTATGAAAGCTTTTTCTTTTTTAAAAGCCTCTTCCTCATAAGTGTTTCTACCACTTTTAATATAATTTATAGTTGCTAAAATCCATTCAATATATTTTGTCGGAATAATTATATCTCCAATATCTTGCCAATTAGTGTATTTTCCTTTGGGTAAATTGTAATTTATAATATCATCACATCTTCCTTTACAAGCCCAATATACATCGTGGATATGTTCAGTTTTATTATCATTTGCATAGCTAAATATTTGAACGAAATTTGCGTGGTACTGATTGTTGTACATTTCCTCAAGTATATCTATTCCACAAGTTTTACATTCCAATGGAATATATTTATTCGTAACTAAATGTAATGGTTTAATCTGTTTGTAACTGATTGGAAAATATCTCATTAAAAGGTCAGAATAACCGATTCTAATTAAATAATTCTCGATTAATTTATAATCAAAAATTCTAAAGTCTTTAATTTTTTCGTTCTCTTTTAATTGAGTTAATCTTGTATTCAGTCCAGAAGATGCAACCGTGGAATAAAAACCAATATAACCATCACAGTTAAAAGACTCTACTCTTTCTAATATGTTAGGTTCATCACTTTCCTTAACGGAATTACTATTTGCTCTATTCGCAAAGTGTTTGCAACTTACTAACCATTTAAACTTATAATTTCCAAGATTTCCTTTTAGGTGTTCAGAAACTATCAAGTCTTTTTTTCCATCTGGACCTCTATCAACCGTACTTTCAATATAATAACCAAGATATTCAAGAAAATCTCTACAGAATAATTCCCATTCTTCTCCATTTTGGTCTATTTCTTTGAAGTCAATCATTGGTTTTTCAAATTACTGGCAACGGTATTGTATATGGCTCGTAGCGTGTAAATTAGCGATTATTTTCGGATTGAGCACAAACCAGATTTTTAAATTTTACTATTTATCTTTTTATTGTAAATCGTCAAATTTAAAAATTTGGCGACTTTCCAAATATACCTTAACTTTGATTAAGCAACTAATTAGCTATGAGCTATATACGGTGTTGGGCACAGTTTTTTTATTCATTTACAACTTCGTCTAGCATATTCATTATTTCTACACAGTCATTAAAATAATTTCTAATATTTTCAAAAGAGGAAGATGGCGAATCTCCGTGTGCAAATGAATTTCTTGCAGTATTTAAAGAATCAATAGAATCTTTTAGACGTTCTGAATTTGCGTGTTCGTTTAAACGTTGCTTAAAATTGGAATTCCAATCTACGTCAAACCTTTTTAATGTTCTACAAATATTATCTCTACTTGGATTCATAGAACTATTTCTAATTGTATTGTCAACGTAATTTTGAACTTGTGTTGAATGTCCAGAATGCAAATCTGATATAATAGTCTTAAAGCAAAATTCAATTGTTCCACAAGCTCTTACAATACTATAATTAGTTAGAAAAGGAACAATTGGTGACATATGACCTAGACCTTCAATTAAATGAAATATTCTTTGAAGTTCATCTACACAAACATCTATACTCTCCTGGGCGTTTGTGTTATTCATAACTTATACCAAATAAATAATTTAACGCTTTATTTATACGACCGTGAATGTGAGAAATTTGCATTGTTCCTTCAGATATGAAAGTTTTATATTCTTCATCTTTTAGTAGAGCTAGTCTTTTTTGTTCTAAATTTTCTGTCGGAATATCTTCTCCAAAATGTCTATGAGCAATAGCTATTGCAGGACATATAGAGTCAAAAATAGTTGGATAAAATCTTTTTCGAATTTTTTTATCATCTCCTGCTGTAATATTATAGAAAGCATTTTCTCCTATGTTTTCAATTATAAAATTCATAACATATTCAAATTTCTCTCTTCGCTCATTTATAATTGACATATTTTGCGAATTTTCAGAACCCATAAACTCGTTCAAGTACTTTTTTAGAGAAATATTTGAAGATTCATTATTTTTTATGAATTCAGTATCTAAAGCTAGAAAACGTAATATAAATTCCATATCACGCATTCTCGGGTCGACTAGATTTTTACCAAAGAGAATTCTCCAGTTTTGATTTTTATTTAATTCAAACAATAAATCATTAAATGGACCTTGATTAACACAATTTCTAATTTCTTGAGGCATTAAAGCTCTTCCACCAGTATTTATTCTCTCAAAAACTTGATATAAACTAGTGTCATTATCATTTGGGGCTTTTTGTTCAAAAACAATTGCGTGAATAGTTGTACTTCTTAATCTTCTTTGGTCTTGTTCTGGAAGTTCAGAAAAAGCTTTTCCTCTGTATCTATCATTAATTTTATCTGTGTTCGATAGCTTAAATGTTTTCCCATCTTTTCTCCATACACCCTTTTTAACGTAGTCAAAAACAGTCATAATTCTTTGATAACCATCAATGATTAACTTTTTATTATCGCTGGTATTTGCTAGAAAAATACTAGGAACAGGTAAACCTAGAAGAATAGATTCAATAAATCTACTTGCTTCTGGTTTATCCCAAACATAATATCTTTGTAGTTCGGGTTTTAATAATTCGTCTTCATCATACATTGTTATCAGCTCTCTGAAAGATAAATCGGCTCCCCAAGAATTTATATTGTATAAATCATCATTTGAGTAAGCATCATTTACTTCCTCTGGTATTTGTTCAATATGTTCTCTTTCCATTCTTATTATTTCTGTTTTTCCTCAAATTGTGCCCAACTCCTTATATCGTATCTTTTATTAGGTATATCCCGTAATTGCGTCAGGATATAGTAAGTTTTAAGTTACTGTTATCCTATAAAGATACTTATTTTTAGGTAACAAAAAAGGCTTACTAACTAGTAAGCCTTTTAATTTTATAACAAAAATTTCTTTCCGAAACTTATCAGGATGGGTAAGGGTTTTATTTATACCACTTCCACAAATAAACCGTCCTCTGTTTTTTCCACTTTAGCAACTTTGTTTTTTGTTAAGTCTTTAATGGCTTTGTCCCATTTTTTGTTGCTTAATCCTGATGCTTCCTTTAAATCGTTTAAAGCTAGTTTTTCTGATTTTTTTAAAATCTCCAAAACGGCTTTGGCATCTTCGCTAATGGCAACTTGCTTTTTTTCTGGTCGCATTTGTGGGAAGAATAATACTTCCTGTATGGATTGGTTGTTGGTTAAAAACATAATGAGTCGGTCCATGCCAATTCCCATACCTGATGTTGGTGGCATACCGTATTCTAAAGCACGTAAAAAGTCGTAATCAATAAATTCGGTAGCTTCATCATCACCTTTTGCGGCTAGTTTTAATTGGTGTTCAAAACGTTCGCGCTGATCTATTGGGTCATTTAATTCTGAATAGGCATTGGCAATTTCTTTACCGCAAACCATGAGTTCAAAACGTTCGGTTAATTCTGGATTGTCTCTATGCTCTTTACATAACGGGCTCATTTCCTTTGGATAATCGGTAATAAAAGTTGGTTGGATGTAATTTCCTTCGCACTTTTCACCAAAAATTTCATCAATCAGTTTGCCTTTACCCATGGTTTTATCTACAGAAATCCCCATGCCTTTGGCGGCTTCAAAAATTTCAGCTTCGCTTTTTCCTGTAATATCAAATCCGGTAAAATGTGCTATGGATTCAGCCATAGTAACACGTGCATACGGTGCTTTAAAATCTATGCTGTGTTCGCCAAAAGTAGCTTTAGATGTTCCGTTTACAGCAATTGCACAATGCTCCAATAACTGCTCACAAAAATCCATCATCCAATTGTAATCTTTATAGGAAACATAAATTTCCATAGCCGTAAATTCCGGATTATGGGTTCTGTCCATACCTTCATTACGGAAGTTTTTAGAAAATTCATAAACACCATCAAAACCACCAACTATTAGGCGTTTTAGGTATAATTCGTTGGCAATTCGCATATACAAAGGTATATCCAAACTGTTGTGGTGTGTTATAAATGGTCGGGCTGCTGCACCGCCAGGAATAGGTTGTAAAATGGGCGTTTCCACTTCAAAGTAGCCAGCGTCGTTAAAAAAATTACGCATAGCTGTATACAGTTTGGTGCGTTTAATGAAAATTTCTTTTACATGCGGATTCACCACCAAATCAGCATAGCGTTGTCTGTAACGTTGCTCTGGATCTGTAAAGGCATCATGAATTTTACCTTCAGCATCTTCACGGGGCTGTGGTAAGGGTTTTAGCGTTTTACTTAATAAGGTGAAGTCTTTAACCATAACGGTCTTTTCGCCTACTTGGGTGGTAAAAAGTTCACCTTCAATACCTATAAAATCGCCAATATCCAGAAGCTTTTTATATATGGTGTTGTATTTTGTTTTATCATCTCCTGTGCAAATTTCATCGCGATTAAAATATACTTGAATACGACCCGCACTATCTTGAAGTTCCGCAAAACTAGCATTTCCTTGAATACGTCGCGACATTAAACGTCCAGCCAGTATAACGGTTTTGCCTTCAGAAAAATGCTGTTTGACCTGTTTAGAAGTTTCTTTTACAGGATATAAATCTGCGGGATATGGGTTAATACCTAACTCACGTAACTTGGCAAGCTTCTCTCTTCTTACGATTTCCACTTCTGATAACTGCGACATATTTTTAAAATGATTATTTTTTATGAAGCCACAAAGATAATTACTATTCATTAGGATTTCAATATATTGTTCTGAAAATCGCCTGTAACGTTTTGGCACTTTTTGAGTCCTATAGATATATCCATTATTAAATTACATTTGTTATGAGTTTTTGGCGCGTGCTACTTTCTATTTTATGTCCTCCTTTAGCGGTTTTAGATAAAGGTTGCGGGTCTATTTTAATTGTTTTTATCCTTTGGATTTGCGGTTGGGTTCCAGGCGTAATTGCTGCTTTGGTAATTTTGAACAACCCGAAGAATTAGTGTTCAGTGTTGTGAGTATTAGCGTTGTTTGCTGTTAAGTTGTTTGTTCTGGCAGAGACGCGACGTTTCACAGATGTAAAATTGACAGCTTCAAACCAATAGGATATTGTGTTTTTGTAATTTTTCACTAATCACTAATCACTAATCACTAATCACTAATCACTAATCCCTTTTTGTATTTAAAACTTTATCGTAATTTTGCCATCTATGAATAAGACTATTAATCTTCAAGAATTAGGACGACGCGATTACAAAGACATTTGGGAATATCAAGAGGCTCTTTTTAAGAATGTGGTTGATACTAAAATTAAGAATAGGCGCGAGGATGCGAATCTAGAAACGCCTAATTATTTCTTACTTGTAGAACATCCGCATGTGTATACGCTTGGGAAAAGTGGCGATGTGTCCAACCTATTAATTTCTGAAAAACAATTAGTAGAAAAAGGCGCTAAATTCTATAAAGTGAATCGTGGTGGCGATATTACCTATCATGGACCAGGACAAATAGTGGGTTATCCGATTTTAGATTTAGAAAATTTCTTTACCGATATTCATAAATACTTACGCCTTTTAGAGGAAATGATTATTCTAACTTTAGAGGAATACGGCTTGAAAGCGGAACGTAGTCCTGGTGAAACAGGGGTTTGGCTAGATGTTGGGACACCATTTGCTAGAAAAATATGTGCTATGGGCGTTCGCGCGAGTCGTTGGGTTACCATGCATGGATTTGCCTTGAATGTCAATGCCGATTTGGGATATTTTGATCATATGATTCCGTGTGGTATTAAAGGCAAAGCGGTTACCTCATTAAACGTTGAATTAGGAAAACAAGCCATAGATGAAACCGAAGTAAAAGCGAAATTATTAACGCATTTTTCAGCACTTTTTGAATCGTCATTTATTGCAGAATCCGTTTCAGTTAAATAGTCTGGAATTGAAATTACTTCTGATTCCGATATTCCTTTAATTTTATAAACGGGCTGGTTGCGCGATTCTTAAAACCATGAATTCCCGAACTGACAATTAAAACACCGGCAGCAATAATAGCCGTTATATAAATTGTTTCTTGATCCGGTTTATTGGCAACAGCAATGGCAATCAAAGCCCAAGCACCAACTAAAGCAAATTCGCGCATATTGCGTTGCCAAGTGACCAGTAAATTAATAATGGTTGCAATACCAATCATACTAAAAGTCCAGGTAACGGGTGCAACTCCAAAACCATCCCATTCAGTTTTTACTAAATAGGATGATACGTTTGCAATACTAGCAACCGTAACCCAACCGCTATAAAATACAAATGGCCACCAAACAAATGCGATAATTGAAATGGGCGCATCCCATAATTCCATGTTATTATTAATAACAATTTTAAGAAGCGCTATTAATAATAAGAATATAAAAACACAGGATAATCCGGTGTAACCATAAAGCCAAGCAAAAACCCATGCACTATTAGCTACACACGATATAACAAACCACCAACCTGTTTTTAAAATGAAATCGTCATTGCGGACTTTTACAAATAAACTTCTACCTTGGTAAACAATAAACCCAATAAGGAGTAAGTATATAAATCCCCAAATGGAGAATGCATAACCAGCAGGCGTGAATAGCGAGTTTAGTTCTTTGGAAACCTCTCCAATGGTGGTATTATTGATTTTTCCAGTATTAGACAGATAATTAATAATTATGGTGGAAACCAAAGCGATACCGTTACTAATTTGAAGCGTTTTATTCATGAGCTTTTAATGGTTTAAAAGATGCCTAAAATTAGTCAGTAATCAGCAATGATATTAATGCATTTACTGAAAATTTGCGTGCATTTAATGAAAGGTCGGTTTTTAAGTTTACAATTCAAAACCATGATGTTATATTTCTCGTAGGTATGGGTATGAGGTTAAAATTGGTGGCGTTCGGCGTTTTTTTTATGGTAACAGGTTCTATGTTTTCTCAAAAAATAGAACACTTTAAATCGTTTCGCGATATAGACAGCGAGCGCTATTTCCGCTTTAATTATGATAACGATTACTTTGCCGCAACCGATGAAAACTATACACAAGGTTACAATTTGGAGTTGGTAATGCCAAGTTTGAAAAAGAATCCTATAAATAATCTGTTTTTTAAAACAAAGGAATCCAATTTAAAATATGGATTGGCCATTGAGCATATTGGTTTTACACCTAATGATTATGCCAGTCCGGAAATTCAATATGGCGACAGACCGTTTGCAGCTGCTATTATGTTGAAAACATTTATAATGGCAACAAATACGGAAGAAAAATTTCGTTTAACGCAATCTTATAGTTTTGGTATTATAGGACCAGGTGCGTTTGGAAAAGAAATGCAAGTAGGTATCCATAAAGCCACAGGAAATAAAATTCCTCAAGGGTGGAAACATCAAATTAAAAACGATGTAGTTATAAATTATAGTGTGGATTATGAGCAGCAATTAGCAATTATTAAAAATATGTTTTCGCTACAAGCGCAAACAGGAGTAGAAATTGGGACGTTATTTACAAATGCCTCTTTTGGATTTAATGCGACTTTAGGAATAATTAACACCCCATTTTTAACTTCTGAAAAAAGAAATGGTTTTCGTGTGTATGCTTATGCTGAAACCGTTGGAAATGTAATAGGTTATGACGCCACCTTACAAGGTGGTTTATTTAATAGAAAAAGTGTTTATACCATAAGTTCCAATGATATTGAACGTTTTACGGCAACCTTTAATTATGGTTTTGTGGTACAGACTAAAACCTTATATTTTGAATATACTAGATCTGCCATTACCCGAGAATTTGAATCTGGATCATCAGCAAAATATGGTGGAATAAAAGTTGGGTTTACGTTTTAATCAACTTTTATTATAATCACCAATCACTAATCATTTTACCCTTCAACATTAAAGAATACTTTGTAGTAATGCATTTTCTTGTTCTCATCATAACCGCGTTCCAGATATTCACTGGAAGCGTCAGGAGCATCAATATCTAATTTAATTTGGATGTTGGTATCTAGCTTAATTTCGGTTTTAATCTTTTTCTTTTCCTTGTTAACAACGAGTTCGGCTACATCAAACTGATTGCGAATCACGAGATTTTTTTCGCTTTCAAAAGTTTTCTTATAATCGTCAAACAAGGATTTGTGTTTGTCTTCTTCAAATAATTCATCCTTGAAGGTTTCTACATTTACAATTTCATGCTCTTTAAAGAAATCAATAGTCTTCGCCAAAAATGTATTTTGCTCTTGGTTTCCATAGGATATTTTTAAAATGTCTTCAGAAAAATCTTTACATAACTCAATATATTGTTGGGTATGGCTATTGGCATCATCGGCATATTTTATATTTAAAAAGTGATTGGTCCAATAGTGTGCGTCGTAATTATTATTGTCGGCACTAAAAATTATTCGACCTTCGGTATCGCTTTGGTTTAAAATTAAACAACCTTTATCTACTTTTTTACTGCTGATGCCTTTTTGTACTAAAACGTCATAACTATTGTTTTCCAAATAGGTTTGAAAGAAATTCACCTTGTTCTCAATTTTAAAAATCCCAATAGCATTGGTGGTCATTTCGTTAAACTCAATACCTTCAAAAAGCACAACTAGCACATCGCCAGTTTTAATTTGTGCAGAGTTAGATTGCTCAAATAAATGCTTTACAATATGTTGTGAGGTTTCAATAAAATTATCGTCTTCTGTAAAAATCTGATGGCTGTAGGTGTTTATTTCATTAAGTGAAATATCGGCATGATGATTAAAACGGTAGGATTGTACCACTGATGCAAATGGACGTAATAAAAACGGCAACATTAATTCATAACTAGCTTCATCAAAAATGACTTCTTTTTCAGAAAAAGCATTTTTAGTATTGTTGTGTTTGTTACCTACTTTATGGATAATACATTTGGAAATGGAAGCGTTTTTACGGGATATCATAATCTAAAATTTCAGATTACAATACTAATCATTTTGCAATAAAAAGGCATAAAAAAACCGAAGCTTTTAACTTCGGATTTTAATACATGTTAGGAAAAATTTATAGTTCTAAATCAAAATGATTCACGACTTCTTCGTAAGTCATTTTTGAGTAATCTAAACTATTTTTGGCATCTGTACTCGGAATTAAAACATATCTAAAACGGGCTGTATTTGAAAATTCCCAAGTAGGAGCTGGTCCTTCCCGACGATAGCGAATGTTAATATTAGTTGTTTCAGTATAAAATGTAAACACATGATCTGTGGTTCCCCCACGTATAGTAATTGGTAAAAGTGCTGTATTTCCAACTGGCCAAACTTCAGGAACAAAGTTGGTGAATTTGGCATACACCAATATAACACCGCCATCAATTATGTCGTTTGTTAATTCAGGTACATTAACATTAAATTCTGCATATTTTGTGTATCCGTTGGTAATAAAGGTTTGACCATCTGGTCCAAACCAATCGGATGCAATTACATTAGCATTCCCATCTTGCCCATCTTGCCCATCTTGCCCATCTTGCCCATCTTGTCCATCTGTTCCGTTTGTGCCATTTGTTCCAGCAATTCCCGTTGGGCCAGGAGCACCATCATTTCCATCCTCCGGAGAACAGGAAAATGCAAATGCAACTATAAGTGCGAGTACTACAAATTTTATGTAAGATTTAATGGTTAGCATTGTTTTTGAATGTGTTTTCATAATTTTTTAGATTAGTTATGGATTGTTCTTTAATAATTAGTTCCTCTAATTTGTAAAGGTTAACATAACATGTAAAAAAAACCGAAGCTTTTCGGCTTCGGTTTACATCTGAATTTGATTATGTGTTTATAATTCTAAACCAAAATGATCTACAAATTCTTCATAATTCATTTTAGTATAATCTATCGGTTGGGTTTTATTATTGGAACTATCAATAATAAAATATTTCACTTTGGTTATTGCAGCGTCTAATACTCCAGTTTCACTATAAGCATAAATTGTTAAATTGTTTAAGCCTGCAGTAAAAGTAATATGTTCATCATTAAGAGAAAGAGGCATGGAATACCAAACGTCTTCTCCAAAAAGTTGAAAATAAACAGCAATCATTGAATTGTCTGATACATCTTGCGAAATATCAGTATCAGTTATTGAATGTTCATTTGCGGCATAATAAAAATAAGATCCAGCGGTCCAAGTTAAAAATGTTCCTGGATCTGGGATTACTGTTTTTACTAGTACATTGGCATTGCCATCTGTTCCTGCCGGTCCTTGTGGTCCTTCAGGTCCTGGAACACCATCATTGCCATCTTCTGGTGAGCAAGAAAAACTAAAGGCTACTAAAAAAGCGAGTAGTACAAATTTTGTTTTAGACATAATTGTTTGTGTTTTCATAATTTTAAAGTTTATTGATTATCAATTTGTTTCTATTTAATGATTGGAGTTTTAAAAGGTTAACATAACTCATAAAAAAAACCGAAGCTTTTCGACTTCGGTTTTAATTAAGTAACTAAAGGGTATGATTAGTATGCTATTCCGTAATAATCACAAACGGCGTAGTAATCTTTTATGTCTATACCAGCTTGGTTAAGCTCGTTATAGATTTGTTGTTTTCCACTAATGGTTCTTCCAGTTGTTGTACTTGAAGATTCTATGATAATAATTTTTGCAGTATTATAATCTCCTGCAGTAACTGAATGTGAAGAACCATCCCAATTGTTGTATGTAATTTTATATGTACTCGGGATGCAATACGCTCTTGCAAGATAGCTTCCTCCATATACAGCTCCTGGTATTGAATGCGTGTAGGCATCAAAAGTTGTTATATAACCTAATACTACATCATTATTAATAACGTCTTGTGTGATTTCAGGAATATTTAATGTAAAAGCACTCCCAGACATTGCTGATGTGTCAAACACAAAGGTTTGCACATTAGCATTGCCATCTGTTCCATCTGCTCCATTGGATCCCGCAGGACCAATTGGACCAGCCGCACCATCGTTACCATCTTCGGTTGAACACGAGAAACTAAAGGCGACTAAAAAAGCCAGTAGTACAAATTTTGTTTTTGACATCATTGTTTGAATTGTTTGTGTTTTCATAATTTTAAAGTTTATTGATTGTTATATTGTTTTCTATTTAATGGTTACCCTTTTGAAAGGTTAACATACCGTATGAAAAAACCGAAATCTTTTACAGGAACAAATCTAGTTTGAGATTCCCATAAAGGATAACACAGATGTTTCAAAGTATATAACAAATGTTCCAAAGCTATTTTTGTTTGGGATTAAAAATGTAAAAAAGCCAAAAGTTTAAACGAGGTTAGTCATAAACTTTTGGCTTTTTTACTTGAAGACTAATTCAAATAAAATAAAATGTTCTGTTTTTAGAGTTGAAAGAGGATTCCAGCATTTATTATAATCTGTTCATAATCGCTTACCACATATTTAGGTTCTAAATACACACTTAATTTTTCTGAAAATTGCCACCTTCCTCCAGCGCCAATATTTACACCAAAAGCACTATCGCTAACTTCATACGTGTTATAATAATAACTGTAATAAGAAGCGCCAGTTTTATAATTGGAGTAGTTGGCACCAAGAAGTGGATAAATTTTAAGTTTGTTTTCAATCAGGTGAAAAAAGTAATGGGCATTTAAGTCCACGGCTAATGTGTTTTGATTAAAACCATATAAGCTATTCCCAAAGAAATAAGTCGCACCTGGCGAAACTGCAATGTCGTCTGTAATATTAAATTCAGCTTTTACCGTAATACCTGGGCCTGAAATTTTTTCATTATAGCCCAAACCACCACCAATGGCAATTTGTGCTTGTATTTTTGCAGTTGTAAATAGTAGCATCATTCCGGCTAAAATAAACGTGTAATTTCTAAATGATTTTTGGTTCATGTGTTTCATGTTTTAAATTGTTAGATTTTAATATTGTTTGCTTATTAATGTCTTTTAAACTGGAAGGTTAACATGAAAATGCTTTCAGTTTGAAAAATAATTCAGATTTGTAAGAATTGTAAGAGACTTTTCTTAAAATAAGTTAAATTAGCAGAAGTGTGTTAACCTTTTTAATTCTAGGATATTAAATGGAAAGCGTTCAAGAGAACATAACGATTGAAGATTTAAAACAAGGCTCGGATTTGTTGTTCAAACAGATTTATGAAGACAACAGGGATAAGTTTCTGAATTTTGCTAGAAAGTATAATTTGCCGCAAGACGATACAATTGATGTCTATCAAGATGCATATATTATTTTCTATAATAATGTAATGGAAGGTAAGGTTGAAAAATTTACAAGTTCCATATCAACCTATTTATTTAGCATAGGGAAGTATTTAATTTTTGATAAAATGAAGAAAAATAATAAGACTATAAATCCAGATTTCGATTTGTCGCTTATTAGAGAACGCGATGCACTCGTTGATGCTTCGTTTGATGTGGATCCAGACGATTTGACCGCGGAACAAATATTATTGAAGAAATATTTTGGAACACTTGGAAAAAAATGTCAAGAATTATTAACCTTATTTTATTACAGAGGTTATTCCATTAAAGATATTATAGCAACCAGCGAATACACCAGTGAGAATGTTGTGAAGAGCGCCAAATCTCGCTGTATGAAAACCCTTAAAGAACGTATTAATAGCAATAACAATGACTAATCAAGATTTACTATATCACTACTTTTCTAACAGCTTAACGGCTGAACAGGAGGTGGTTTTTCAGAAACTCCTAGAAACAGACCCTGAATTTAGGGCAGAATTTGAATATGAAAAAAACTTAAAAAAAGCCATTAAAAGTCATAAGTCGGACCTATTAAAAACAAAATTACAAGGTTTTGAACGCGATATTAAAGCTAAAAAAACGGCGCCATTTAATTACAAGTATTTAGCTGTGGCTGCTTCCCTTGTTTTATTGGTGGGCTGGTTTGGCTACAACTCCTTTTTTGGAACAAATTATTCCAATTTATACAACACAAATTTCAGTGAATATCCCAATACCGTTTACACCATTACGAGAGGCGATGATGAAAACACATTAGAACGTGAAGCTTTTGTAGCCTACGAAACCAAAAATTATGAAACGGCTATTGAGAAATTTAATGCGCTTTCCGAAACAACAGCACATAACTATATTCCATTTTATAAGGCACAAGCCCATTTAGGATTGGAAAATATAGACGATGCCAAAACACTATTCACGGAAATTGTGGAAGCTGATAACTCGGGTTTTGTAGCCGAATCTACTTGGTATTTGGCACTTATAGCCATAAAGAATAAAAACAAAGCAGAAGCTAAAATTCACCTAGAAAACCTGATTGCAAATTACAATTATAATCAAGCTAAAGCAAAGGCTTTGTTAGAAGAACTCAACTAGATTTCCGGCGATTCATAATAAAAAAGAGCAGTATTAAGAAGCTTAAAGTTCCAAGCGCATACCACAACCAATTGTTGGCGGTTGCAATAGCTTGCATATTTCCAGAAATTAAAAAACCTGACCAATAGTAAGGATGCGCCAATGCATTTTGGCTATTCTCATGTATAAATGCCGATTGTGCTTTTTGTAAGGCCACATTTTTTTCATGGCCTTTTGATAGATTTTTATAGAAAGCACCCATGATTTTTGAGGACGATCCATCATTAATTTTCCATAAGGTACTGGCAATACTTTTTGCTCCACTAAAATAAAAACCACGAGCTAAACTGATAAAACCTTCTCCGCGTTTTAAATCGCCAATACCACTTTCGCAGGCGCTTAAGGTTACTAAACTGGTATTGCTATTTAAATTATATAAATCACTTACATATAATAAATTGCTCTTGCCATCTGGTTGAAATGCCAAATAGGAATACTCGGGATTTTCATCATCTAAAATGGCATGGGTTGCAAAATGTAATAAGCCAAAATCAGCACTTTCGGTATTGAAATTTTGCAAGGTAGCATGACTGTCTGTAAGTGTTTTTCCGTTGAAATAGTTTAAAATATCTGCAGCTTCATTTTTATTATTGGGTAGGGCTAATAGGTTATTAGCATCTTGACCATTAAAACTAGGAGCAAAGGCTAAGACCTTATTGTTTATAGATGTATTTTCGGAAAGCTGTTTTAACAAGGTTGCTGAATTTACATAACTAATTACACGGTTTTCAACCAGATATTCTGTTGAACCCGTTACAGATAAACTAGAAAATGGTAAGTAATTTAATAAGCCATCGGCAATTATAATGATATTTTTTTCTGAAACGTTCTCAATATTTGGTGCCAGAAATTGGGAATACAATTGAAATGATTTTTTATTAAGTGCTTCCAAATCTGATTTCGGGTTATTTAACATATTATAAACCGAAATAATAGCATCATCTAATACCGCATCTCGTTTTAGTTGCTGTATAGCTTTGCTGTTTTTAGTTATGGTAATACTATAAATAGCCTCGTTTCCGTAGAAATAGGAAATTAACGCCGTGTTAGGTTTCAAGAATTTCTGTAATGCTGGTAAGCTGATAACTTCAGAATTGTACTTTAAATCGTAATAGGTTTTATAATTGGTTTCAATTTTGGTTATCAGTTCATGATAGGTGTTTTGTGTATCAAATAATTCAGCTTCCAAATCGGTGTTTGTGGACGTATTCAATTGCTTTTCCAAATAAGTGATTCGCGATTTTAAAATCTGTTCTTCTTCAATAATCCTTTCGGGAATGTTAGCAAATTTCGTGGCTTTGGTGCTTAAAAGGGCTTCCATTAAAAGCACGGATTTGCTTTTTTCCGAATAATAAAATGCGGTATCAATTAAATGGTCTTGCTGGGTGGCTTGGTATAGCTTGAAGTTGGCTTCCAAAGCGGATTCAAAAACAGGAAAGGCATCTTCTATTAAAAAGAGTTTATCTGAATTGTTTTTGAAGGTTGGTTTTAAAGCGTTAAGAATGGTTATGGCTTGTTGTGAAGACTCTAAACTTAAATTATACAATTCCAGACTATTTAAAGCTTGCGTTTTGTGTTTTAAAAGTTGAAGATACTTGGTCTGATTTATGGTTGCCTTATTTTTTTTTAAGTTTTGGTCTGCTAATTGATAGTGAGTCAAAGCTTTTTTAGGCTGATCAAACTGCATGTGCATCAAGCCCATTTCTTGGTAGGCTTGTGCTAATTTGTTATTTTCAATGGATTGTGGGTTTGCTTTTAAAATATCTATTACGGTTTGCAAAGCCACTTCGGCTTCTGCATAATTGCCTTCTGCTTCACTAATATGGGCACTAGAAGTATAATACCGATCCAAAAGCGGATGGTCTTCGGATATATAAGGCTTCATTTTTTCTAAATAAAACGCAGCACTATCCGTTTGTTTAAGTTTTAAATGGTTATCAATAATGCGTTGATAAGATGTAATAATCCGATTGCTGTTTTTTGTTACGTCAATATAATAATGCAAAACCTTTAAAATACTTGCATTGGCTTTTTCAAATAGCCCTTCTTTCTGATAAATATCAGCCAACAGTATTTGAATGTTGTTGGAAAAGCTCATGTCAAATCCCGATTTTTGATTTATAGTCCGTAAGGTTTTTTCATAAAAATCCTTGGCTAATTGATATTTGCCTTCATTGACATACAGTTTGCCAACAAAAGTGGTAGCAGACAAATAAATCTTTAAAATTTCAGGGTCTTGGAAGTAATTTTGATTTTCTTCACAAGTCCTTATAACCTCATTAAAATAATTTAAAGCAGACTTATAGTTATTCAAATCATATTCATATAGTCCTTTAGTATATGTTATAGAAGAGCTGTAATAGTTTTTTAAATAGATGGTATCCAATTCTTTTTTGTTATTGAATTGAATTGAATCTAGTTGTTGGATGTTTTTTTTGATGATGTATAAATCATTATGGAAATTGGCGGCCCATGATTCTCGTATCAAAGCTTCTAATTGATACTCGATAATATGATAATCATTTGCGGTTTGCTTTACACGATTGAAATAAAAGTATGCGGAATCTTTATGGCTGTAATAGTATTGATATGCTTTACCAAAATCTTCATTTAAACTGTTGCCTATCTCATCAATCAAAAAGTCTTCTTGAGCATTACCATAAAAGGTGGTTAAAACTAAAAAAATAAGGGGGTAATAATATCGCATAAAAAAAGCTTTAAGTAAAGTTACAAAAAGCTTTTTTATAATGTTATGTAATTGACGTTAATAGAAGTTAGCATTTAAGCTATAGGATGTAGTAGCACCGTTAATATCCTCTCTTTCTATAATAAGAATTACTTGACCTGTAAAATTGTTCAATGACGCAGGTTGAATAGATACCACACCATTATAGTTTTCAGCCGGATTAAAACTGTTAAACACAACGGTTTCAACTTCCTCTTCCGTATTAAAATCTAATATTCTGATATTTAAGTTTACTATGTCCGGCGTTATGGTGATGAAGCTGAAACTCCCAGCTAAAGGAACACAGCCAATACAGGGTGACGGTGGGTTTGGAGGGTTTGGTGGTCTTCTTGGAACGCGAGGTGGTAAAACATATTCGGCTTCTATTCCCATTTGGATAGCCAAATTAGTGTTTAATGTGCCTAACTGTTGTTCCGCTTCTTCCAGTTGTAGTTCAATTTCTGGCGTACCTTGATTATTATCTATTAAATCTTGAAGCATGAAAATGGTGTTTTCAGTGCTTATTATTTCTTCTTCTAGGTACAAAATGTACAAATCGCCTTCGTATAAATTGTTTTCGTTAGTCAGAACAATCTGATTGTCGTTACCGTTATTTAGGTTATCATCATCATCACAACTAAATACCGTAACCAATACGAGTATGAAGGATGCTAACACAAAAAATTTTTTTCTCATAATTTAAAAATTGTAGTCATTTAGCTTTATTAATAAAGCCCATGTTATAAAGTTAACATATTTAATGATATAATATTGTGGAAATCAATTTTTTTTGTTTCAAATAGCTGATTATAATTAGTTTATCTGATAAATTAAAATGGTGTTACTGTCGCCTTTAGTTACAAACTCTAGGTTTCTACCTTTATCCATATTTGCCATATCTATTTGGGATGTACCATAAACAGGAAAGTTAGAAAGCAATTTAGCATTACTATCAAATAGAAATACTTTTTGCGTTTGCTTATCGGTTACCGACACGTAAATTTTATCGTGGAGGTAAAAAATGTTTGGTTTGCTATAATTGCCGTAATCCAATTCGTAAGTATTGCTTTTTATAGTCAGTCGGTTTTCTGATAAGGCGACAAGTGTTTTACTGGTGGTTTCTAAATAGTGCTGATCGGTTAAGCCTAAATCTTGAGCTGCCGTATTTCCTTTGGTATCAATAGTAACCAACTTACCATTTGTTGTAGTAGTTGCAAAATTACCTTTATATAAATATACGGCCTCATCAGAAAATGTATAAGTCGCTTTTGGTGTAACGCGTGTTTTTCCAACACGATCCAAAATGTATAGCTTGTTTGCTGTTTTAAACAATAAATAGTCTTTTCTACCAATTCTAATATGCTGTGGTTGGTGGATAAGATTGTCTGCGGCTTTTTCAAAATTGAAACCTTTAACTGTTTTGCCTTTGTCATCCAACATTAAAACGTTTTTGCCTTGTGTAACCATGAGGCGGTATTTTCTATTGCCATCATAATCAAACACAGACAGCGGTTGTGTAATAGCATCGTTGAATTTTAAAGGAAATGGTTTTACATCCTTTCCATTTCTATCTAAAACATAAACCCGATTTGCAGTGGCAAAAGCTAATTGCAATCGGCCGTTTTTATACATGTCTATTTGTTCAATTTTGCCTAAAATGGCGCCTTGAAGCTGTTTTTTCCAAAGAATTTTTCCACTACTGGAAATCAGATACAAGTTGTTTTTATTATCCTGGACGGCAATTTCCTTTTCATTAGTAACATGGTTGGTAACCAATTGCGGACTATTTAATATATCAGCATCAATTTTTACAGCTGCCATTTCCGTAACGGCATTTTCTACTGCCCGCGTTTTTCCTTTTTGAATAACAGCATTTACATGGGCAAAATTAGTATCATATATAAATTGTAAACCTGTTGCATTAAATGCGTTTAACTTTAAATTTAAACTATCGTTAAGGTTTCTGTTAATAATAGTTTCTAGTTTATCAGGATTTACGACGCTTAATATAGAAGCTTCATCGCTAAACTGGTCCTTAAGACTTTTATACGCACTTTGAGAACTATAGGTCGTTTGATTTTTATAACTCGCTATAATGGTATGAAGAAACTCAATATCGTTAGAAAACACAATAAAATTATCTACGATACAGTATTTGTTGGCATCCTTAAAATTGATGAAAGGCGAAAATGTTTTAAAGAAAAATTCAGGCTCACTAAAATTGAAAATTTCAATATCACGATAGGTTTCAATCATATCTTGATCGTTCAACAGGGCATCTTTAGTAATATAAACATCTAAAGAGTTTAATACAATGGCGCGATTGTTACCTTCATAAATTACACCGGTTTCAATTACATTATCCAGTAGCGTAGAGGTGTGGCTAGCGGTAGAGTCTGCCGTTCTATACGCGTTTAGGTTTGTATTAAAAATGGTATAATCATTAAATGTCATACTCAAAAAGCCATCACTACTGGAAGGCGTAATAGTTGCTAATTTGTTTTCTTGAGCTTTGGTATTTTTGAAAACATCAATGAGTTTTTTAGAAGAATCGGCAGATTTTACAACACCATTTAATTTCATGGCATTCTGATCTATATCCACATCTATAAACAAATAATCCGTTAAAGTTAACGTGCTCATATTTTCACTTATAAAAAAACTATTAATATGGCGGTCTTTCTTCTTATTAACAAAAACGGAAAGTTGATTTTCGCTGTGAGATGAATTGATAAGCGCTTTTATAGTTGGATGAATTTTATCATCTTCCAAGGATGCTATCAATAACGCTTTAGTTGAAGCTCCTATAAAAACACTATCTTTTGTGATGCTGAATAGCGCTTGATTACCTACTTGACTTTTGGTGATGGTATGTTTAGCATACTTTAAAGTTTCAATGCTATGGTTTGGTAAAGAGTCTATCAAGAAAAGATCCGGTTTTATTTTCGTGATGATGGAAAAATCTAAACTATCATTCGTATTAAATAATGAGACGTATAAATCGTCTTCTGTTTTTAAATAGTGTAGAAGCGATAATTTTTCTGAAAGGTTTTTGTAGTTTTTCGTGGTTTCTAAAGTTTGCAAAAAAGCATTGTTGCTCATATTGCTTTTTAAACTTCCTACATTTTTAACCTTAACAATAACAGCTGCGTCATTATTGAGGTAATCCATTAATTGTGACTTCTTTTTAGAGGAGTTACATCCTAAAAAAAGTAGGCTCAAAGTACATAAAAACCAAATGTTTTTCATTGATGAGGGAATTTATACAAACCTACATAAATAATTTAAAGGTTTAAAATGAATATAGTGGGAAGTTATAATTTCATTTTCAGCTGTTCAGGTAACAATCTAAAGGATTTTCGGTGGTATTTGCTTGGGCCATATTTTTTAATAGCCTCCCGATGTTCTTTAGTTGGATAGCCTTTGTTTTGTTTCCAATTATACATGGGGAATTCTTCGTGAATGCTTTCCATATATACATCTCTATATGTTTTAGCTAAAATAGAAGCGGCCGCAATACTCAAAAATTTTGAGTCTCCCTTTACAATGGTTTCGTGAGGAATGTCTTGAAATGGTTTAAACCTATTACCATCCACAATTATAAACTTCGGACGTATATTAAGACTTTCAATGGATTGGTGCATGGCTAAAATAGATGCATTCAATATATTAATGCTGTCAATTTCCGTTGGATAAATATGTGCAAAACTAAAAGCTAATGCATCGTGTTCTATAATAGGTTTCAAAATATTTCGTTTCTTTTCAGAAAGCAACTTGGAATCATTTAAAATGAGGTTTTCAAAATGTTCAGGAAGAATAACAGCAGCGGCAGTAACAGGACCGGCTAAACAGCCTCTTCCAGCTTCGTCTGTGCCACATTCGTACTTAAAATTTGAATATTGTAATTTTAGCATGTAAATAATTCTTAATATAATGACGTTATTATAAATTGTATATACATTTGCAAGGTCGAAAAAATAATTATGAGGAAAATAATTTTAGTCATTTTTTTAGTGTTTTGTGGGAATTTAGCGGTTGGTCAAATCGAGCAAATCAATAAAGATGGAAGTGTTCAGAGAAACACACCATATAACGATACACTTTACGGGGGGTCTACAAAAAGCACCAGTATTAAAGATATTAAAAATCTTGAAGCTAAAATTGAACAGTACCTTATTATATCCGAAAGTAATGATACGACGTATGTTGATACCACATTAACAATCCAAAAAGAATATAAGTTTAATTATTTAAGAAGAGATAATTTTGAATTACTGCCGTTCTCAAACGTTGGTCAAACATACAATGCTTTAAGTTACGTTTATAAAAAGGATGCTTTAATGCCCTTATTTGGTGCAAGAGCACGCCACTTTAATTATATGGAAATTGAAGACATTAATTATTATGAGGTGCCAACACCATTTACGGAGCTTTATTATAAAACAGCCTTTAAGCAAGGTCAGCAGCTAGATGCGTTTTTTACCGTAAATACATCCAAACAGTTAAATTTTTCCGTAGCCTATAAAGGGTTGAGGTCTTTAGGGAAATACCAACATATATTAACTAGTACGGGGAACTTTAGATTTACCACAAGTTATAAAACTAAAAACAATCGGTATTTTGCAAACGCGCACATTGTCATGCAAGATTTAATGAATCAGGAAAATGGAGGTGTACGCGATGATAATATCCCGTTTTTTGAATCCGGTAATCCGGAATTTTTAGATCGTGGCGTTCTGGCCGTAAATTTTGAAGATGCTGAAAATATATTAAAAGGCAAGCGCTTTCACTTAGACCATAACTACTATTTAATTAAACCCAAAGACTCAATTTCCAGAAATGAACTGCGTGTTACTAATATTATTTCTTTTGAAGATAAGTATTATGAATATAACCAAGATCGAGAGACGGCGTATTTTGGAGAGTCCTTTCAAGCAAGTGGCTTAAGAGACCGGGTTACTTTAGAAAATTTTAATACAGAGTTCGGGGTAAATTATAAGAACAATATAATAGGTGATGTTAAATTTAGTGTGGGTTATACCAATTATAATTATGGGTATGATAAAGTTGCTTTTATTAATAATCAATATATAACGAACAGATTAAAAGGTGATATTGTTTCTGTAGGCGGACAGTATGATAAAATTATAAGTGGATTTAAACTTCATGCAGAGGCAGGTTTAAATGTTGTTGGAGATTTTGATGGAAATTATTTTTTAGCCAATGCCTCCTATAAATTAAATGATAAATTTTCATTCGGCGCGCAGGTAAATCACAATTCCCGAGCACCTAATTATAATTATCAGCTATATCAAAGTGTTTACGAAAATTATAATTGGCAAAGTAATTTTAATAATACCGAAACGCAACAACTTGGTTTTAATGTGAATTCAAAGTTGTTAGGAACAATTTCGGCGGACTTTAATACCATAAACGACTATACCTATTTTATGAAAGATGGTATAGATGATTTGGTTAAACCATTTCAAACAGATCAATCTATTAGTTACGTTAAAGTAAAATGGGAAAAAGGATTTAACTTCTTTCGCAAGTTTACCTTATATAATACCATCATGTATCAGAATGTCCAGGATGATGGTATGGTATTCAATGTGCCTGAACTAACCACGCGAAACACCTTAATGTATTCCAGTAGGTTTTTTAAGAACGCCTTGTTTCTACAAACAGGAATAACCTTTAGTTACTTCTCCAGTTATAAGATGGATGGTTACGATCCATTGTTAGCGGAGTTTTATGTTCAGAACAATCAAGACTATGGTAGTTTTCCACGATTTGATTTTTTTGTGAATGCAAAAATTAGTCAAATACGAATCTATTTAAAAGCAGAACACTTTAATTCTGCGTGGACGGGTTATGATTTTTATTCGGCACCAAATTATCCATATCGGGATTTTGCAGTTCGTTTTGGCGTTGTCTGGAACTTCTTCCTATAAATACGTAATAATTACAATAGTAATAATTACAATATAATATTACCCGATATATACGTTGATTTGGATTTGTAACTGGACAAAAAAGAACACCTGATTTAAACAAATCCTGCGCCAACGGCAATATTACCTATTTATACTAGTAAAAATGTTATGTGTAACCACTTGATACAGTGTAAGAAGAAAATTAATTCAAAAAAACATGAATAAAAGTTTGTAAAAGGGTAGAAATGGGTTGTACATTTGCAGCCGCTAAAAACGGTAACACAGTTGGCAGCGACGTTCATTGAGAGGCAAAATAGAGGTTTAAAAAAGGGGGTTAGAAAATAATTTCAAATAAAATCAAAAAAAGCTTTGTAGGAATAAAAAAGGTTGTATATTTGCAGCCGCTTAAAACAGCAATGCTGATGCGAGCCAAGTTCCTTGAAAAGCATAAAGAGATTTAGTAATTTTGAGATTAGAAATAAACTTTTAAAATAAACTAAAAAAAGCTTTGCAAGAATAAAAAAGGTTGTATGTTTGCAGCCGCTAAAAACGGGAACGTTTTTAGAGACGTTCACAGGTATTTATTGAAAGACTTTAAGGGGTAGAAAAAAAATAATTTTTTTTTTGAAATAAAGTTTGCGGGTTAAAAAAGTAGTAATTATATTTGCACCCGCTTAAGAGATAAACGCCTTAAGAAACAGATAAAAAAGTTCATAGACATATTGAATTGACAGCGTAAGATTTAACTGGAAACGGTTAAGTTAAACAAAAGAGAATAAACCATTTTGAGTAATTAGATTTTAAACTATTTCGATTAGTTGTTAAATAATATTTAAGAATTAACGATGAAGAGTTTGATCCTGGCTCAGGATGAACGCTAGCGGCAGGCCTAACACATGCAAGTCGAACGGTAACAGAGAAAAGCTTGCTTTTTTGCTGACGAGTGGCGCACGGGTGAGTAACGCGTATACAATCTACCTTTTACAGTGGGATAGCCCAGAGAAATTTGGATTAATACCGCATAGTATTATTAATTGGCATCGATTGATAATTAAAGTTTCGGCGGTAAAAGATGAGTATGCGTTCTATTAGCTAGATGGTAAGGTAACGGCTTACCATGGCAACGATAGATAGGGGCCCTGAGAGGGGGATCCCCCACACTGGTACTGAGACACGGACCAGACTCCTACGGGAGGCAGCAGTGAGGAATATTGGACAATGGGCGCAAGCCTGATCCAGCCATGCCGCGTGCAGGAAGACTGCCCTATGGGTTGTAAACTGCTTTTATACAGGAAGAAACACCCCGACGTGTCGGGGCTTGACGGTACTGTAAGAATAAGGATCGGCTAACTCCGTGCCAGCAGCCGCGGTAATACGGAGGATCCAAGCGTTATCCGGAATCATTGGGTTTAAAGAGTATCCGTAGGTGGATAATTAAGTCAGGGGTGAAAGTCTGCAGCTCAACTGTAGAATTGCCTTTGATACTGGTTGTCTTGAGTTATTATGAAGTAGTTAGAATATGTGGTGTAGCGGTGAAATGCATAGATATCACATAGAATACCAATTGCGAAGGCAGATTACTAATAATATACTGACACTGATGGACGAAAGCGTGGGGAGCGAACAGGATTAGATACCCTGGTAGTCCACGCCGTAAACGATGGTTACTAGCTGTTCGAACTTCGGTTTGAGTGGCTAAGTCGAAAGTGATAAGTAACCCACCTGGGGAGTACGTTCGCAAGAATGAAACTCAAAGGAATTGACGGGGGCCCGCACAAGCGGTGGAGCATGTGGTTTAATTCGATGATACGCGAGGAACCTTACCAGGGCTTAAATGTAGATTGACAGGTTTAGAGATAGACTTTTCTTCGGACAATTTACAAGGTGCTGCATGGTTGTCGTCAGCTCGTGCCGTGAGGTGTCAGGTTAAGTCCTATAACGAGCGCAACCCCTGTTGTTAGTTGCCAGCGAGTCAAGTCGGGAACTCTAACAAGACTGCCAGTGCAAACTGT